>JAJXWI010000030.1 GCA_021781705.1 bacterium
GTACCACGCCTTTTATTTCTGCCAATCCGAAAGCAGAAGCCGTTATAAAAATATCTTCAACACCTTTTTTTTGTAGTTCGTTAAACAGATCTATTCCTTGTAGGTTTTTTATATTATAACATTTAGCTAATGCGAACCTTATGCTTTCTGGTAATTTATCTATTTTTTTTGGACAAAATTCAAGAACATAACAAGGAGTCAGGAAATTTTGCCTACCTCTAAAGTATTGAGCTATCGCAATACGTGTGCTGCTTAACCCGCAGCATGACCCATATTTTGCACCTAAAAAACTCGTGCCAAATGTGGCTAGATATATACGTCTATCAGATGAAAAATCCAAAGAGGGTTTTGCCTTGGCATGCTTTTCAAAAAGAGAATGCATCATGTGCGTCTCGCCGCTAAGAACAGCTGTGGGTTCTACCCCAAAACTGGAAGAAATATAACTTGCCAAAGCTAAGTATATGATTACAAAAACCGAATTTTTTCGTATTATTTTCTTTATTTTTTCACCTCTTATGCACAATTCTACTTCAATTTTAAAAGAGGATAATCGTCTTTCTATAATTTTTATGCTATAAATGAGATTTTTGTTTCTTAAGCAGCAATGTTTGAGATTAGGAATGACTTAGACGCTTGATCATCTACTCCGCTTCCAGTTTCTATAGATAATGCTCTTTTTACACTGACATAATGTCAGCGTGTTCTTTTACTGATTGAATCTTCTAAATATTTTTTAATTCTTTACTTATTTTCTAACAATAGTGTCAGGAAAGTCCAAAGCTTTATCTATCACATCAATAGATTCATCAAGCTGCTGTTTTGTTATCACCAGTGGCGGGGCTAGAAAGATAAAATCCCATTTACAATAAGTATAAAGCCCCATATCAAGACATCTTTTGGTAATCTCGGAAGATATATTGCAATTGCAATCGTTATAACCGGCAATAGGAGCCTTCGTTTTTCTATCTGCTACGAGCTCAATGCATGCCCATAGCCCCATATTTCTCACATCGCCTATAGAAGGATGTTTGTCCTTCAGACAATTAAGCCGTTCTGTAAAATATTTCCCAAGTTCTTCCGTTTTTTCCACAAGCTTTTCATTCTTATAAATTTCTATATTTGCTATGCCTGCAGCACAAGCCAGAGTATGACCGGTATAAGTTAACCCGCTTGCAAATGGTTTATCATAAAAATAATCCCAGATTTTCTTATTCCATATCATTGCACCAAGTTGAACATAACCTGACGTTAAACCTTTTGCGGTTGTCATGATGTCTGGTACAACATCAAAATGCTCAATGCCAAACCATTTTCCTGTTCTTCCCCACCCTGCCATGACTTCATCTACGACAAGAAGGATTCCGTTGTCCTCGCAGATTTCCTTGATGCCCTTCACATAGCTTTTTGGGGGAATTATTATACCATTTGTCCCTACTATCGACTCCATAAAAATAGCGGCAATAGTTTTTGGCCCATCTATCATAATTTGAGTTTTTAAAACGTTAAGAGTTCTCTTAGCGCACTCTTCGGGATCTTCTGATCCAAATGGGCACCTGTACGGATAAGGACCGAAATATTTAACAACTCCGGGAATCCCTGGTTCAGCAGGCCATCTTCTGGGGTCTCCAGTCAGCGTAATAGCCCCTGCTGTTGCGCCGTGATAGCTTACCCACGCAGAATATATCTTATGCCTTCCGGTAAACCATCGAGCTGTTTTGATTGCGTTTTCATTTGCATCTGATCCTCCGTTGCAAAGAAAAACATAATCAAGGTCTCCTGGAGTAACCTCGGCTATCATACTGCAAAGTTTGGCTTTGGCTTCCGACGTAAAAGAGGGAGAAATGTAGGTAAGTTTTTCCATCTGTTCGCGCATGGCTTTCAAAACGTGCGGGTGACGGTGTCCCACATTAACGCATATAAGGCCCGAAATAAAGTCAGTAATCCTCTTGCCTTCCGGAGTATACATATAAATACCTTCAGCCCTGTCTATGGCTATGGGATTCACTTTTCCTTGCACGGACCAACTATAAATAACATGTTCCCTGTCTGTTTTTTTTGTTTGTTCTGAATTCATAAATCTCCCTTACATTTAAAATGCTTAGTAAGCCATGTGATTTTGCTACTGCTACCTTCCCTTTATATCCAGCATACCATCCCATGTGTCAATTTTCTTTTTTGTACTTTCAGTGAACCATTGAGTAGTAATAGATTTAAGTTGCGTATAAAATCTTATTCCATCGGTTCCCATAACGTGCAGGTCTCCGAAGAAAGAATTTTTATGCCCCGTAAATCCGAATATACCTACAGGAACAGGGGTGCCGACATTAACTCCAACCATTCCCGCATGAGTTCTCCTGGCAAATTCTCTTGCATAGTAACCGCTTTGTGTATAGACCACTGAACCATTTGCAAACGGTATATCGTTCATTAGCGTTATACCTTCTTCAAAATCCCTTACGCGTTTTATACAAACAACAGGACCAAAAATCTCCTGTTCGCCAACAGCCATTCCAAGCTTTACATTATCAAGTATTGTTGGGCCAATAAAAAATCCCTTTTCATGGCCTGGAACTTTTATATTTCGTCCATCAAGAACCAGTTTAGCCCCCTCTTCTACCCCCTTCTGTATCCAGTTTTTAACAAATTCCATGTGTTTGGCATTTATAACAGGCCCAAGTTGGGAACTCTTATCGCTCCCGGGTCCAACCTTGATTTTCATAGCTTTTTCTTTCAGTTTTGCTACGAGATCATCCGCGATCTCTTCCTGTACTACAACCACTGGTAAAGCCATGCATCTTTCTCCGGCACACCCATAAGCTGCATTGATTATACCGCTTGCCGCCATTTCAAGGTTGCAATCATTGAGAACCAGCGCATGATTTTTGGCTTCGCATAATGCCTGGACTCTTTTCCCTGCAGCAGCAGCTGTAGCATAAACATGCCTGCCTACAGAAGTAGACCCCACAAAAGTAACACCTTTTATGTCAGGATGTTTCACCAGATATTCCGCCATTTCATTCCCGCAGGTAATAACGTTCAATACCCCTTTTGGCAACCCTGCTTCTGTCCATAAATCCATCAGCCTTAGAGCGGACTGAGGAACTTCGTTTGCCGGTTTTATAACCATTGTATTTCCGGTTGCTACGCAAAGAGGAGCCATCCATCCTACCGGTATCATCGCCGGAAAATTCCACGGACAAATGCCCAAAAAAATCCCGACAGGTTCTTTTACTTGAATAGTATCATATCCCTGGGTAATGTTCATTACCGTATCGCCCTTCATGAGGTGTGGCGCGCCGCAGGCAAACTCTATTACTTCTTTGCCTTTCAGAACATCACCCATTCCCTCTTCCCAGCACTTTCCATTTTCAGTGCAAACAAGAATAACAAGTTCTTCAAGATATTTATCTATCAGGTTCCTCATGTTGAATAGAACCTGAATTCTGCGAACGACAGGCGTATTTGACCATTCATTAAATGCAGCCTTAGCAGCCTGAACTGCCGATTCAACCTCTTCCAATGTAGCATCAGGAGCCAATGCCATTACTTCACCCGTGCCAGGATTGAAACATTCTATATACTTATCAGTTTTAGATTCTACCCACTGCCCATCAATGAAAATCTTTAAATTCTTTGCCATATTTCTTCTTTTTTATTATTAAAATGCTTCAAATGGCATTCTCTTCATGAATTTACCCGCGCCGGCTTTTCCAACAAACTCTACGCAATCATTATTCCATTGCGCCACTTTTTTGCCTCTGGAAAAAACCATGTACGGCATACCCGTAACTTCCATACCTTCGTAAGGATTATAGTCAACATTCATGTGAAGTTTTTTACAACTTATTGTAAATTTTTGCTTGGGATCAAACACAACAATGTCAGCATCTTTTCCTACTGCAATTTCGCCTTTATTTTTAATTCCAAACATTCTGGCAACATTAGTTGAAGTCACTTCAACCATTTTCTCCAGACTTATTCCGCCTTTAACCACTCCCTCGGAATGCATAAGCATAAGAGTTGTTTCAATACCCGGCGCCCCATTAGGTATCTTTTTGTAATCGCCATTCCCGAACATGTGCTTCATTCCGTGAAAATTGAAAGGACAATGATCTGAACCAATAGTCTGAATATCCCCAGAGGCAATGCCTTTCCATAAAGCTTCATTGCTTTCACTTGTCCTTAAAGGAGGAGACATCACATACTTAGCACCTTCCCAATTAGGCTTTTTATAACAACTATCTTCAAGCAGTAAATACTGAGGACAAGTTTCAGAATAAACTCTCAGTCCCTTGGCTCTGGCTTGCACAATTCGGTTTAGGCCTTCCATTGAAGAGAGATGAACAATATAAAGCTGAGAATCGGTAAATTCCGCAAAATATATTGCCCTCTGTATGGCTTCTTCCTCGACTATGTTTGGGCGGCTCATGGCATGGTAATATGGCTCAAGCTTCCCCTGCTTCTCGAAACGTTCGTGCATAATCTGCATCATGGAATGGTTTTCAGCATGCAGCTGTACCAACCCCCCGCACTCTTTAGCTTTTTCAAGCACTTTGATAAGAGTATAATCGTCAGCTCTAAAACTGTAAGTCATAAACAACTTAAAGCTTGGAGTGCCATAAACTTCTATTGCATCTTTTATTTCTTCAAGAATCGTATCATTTACCTCTGTAATGCAAGGATGAAAACCATAGTCTATTACTGCTTTGCCTTCTGCCAATAGCTTTTTTGCTTCTATAGCACTTTTTATAGTGACCCCCTTCCCTAAAACCTCAAAATCTATCAACGAAGTTATGCCGCCGCATGCCGCCGCCACTGTCCCTGTTAAAAAATCATCCGTAGACTTAGTTCCCATAAACGGCATATCTATATGCGTGTGAGGATCTATTGCGCCGGGAAGAACATATTTTCCAGACGCATCAACAACCTCTTCTGCAATTTTTTCATACTCTGCGGATAGAGAGTTCCCTACTTCAGCAATTTTCCCGTCTTTAACAAATACATCACTCTTATATGAACCGGTTGATGTAACAACTAATCCTGATTTTATCAGCAAGCTCATACTTTCGTCACCTTCTGTTTGTTTATAATCAACTGATTCCTAATAAATCATAAGTTAATTTCATAACTGTTCGGTAAAAATTTAAGTACATTATAGTCCAAATAAATCTGGTTGCATCATTATGGAGCTACATTCAAACGATTTTTGAAGTTTATGTCTGGCTACCCAACAATCCCAGCCGATTTCTACTAAACACGTTCGTATAACCATATAAAATGAATTACGTTATACAGGATTTTGTTAATATTTTTCAATGTATGAAAGGAATTTATTATGAAACGAGACAGTAGACGAGTGTGTATAATTCTGATGATCCTTTTTTATTTTGCCCTGGCAATAGTTGCAATGCAGGGAGGTATCATATCTTTAAATAGTTACGTAATTTATGTGGGAGAAAAGCATAAGACACTAATTCTTATTGGCTTGGTGCATGAAGGGGACCTTGAAGCTGATGCCTTTGTGTTGAGTTCTGAAGAGAAACCTATTAAGTGTCGTAGTGATCTGCCCGCGCATGCAAGAATTATGGAGAAGATATTATTTGACAGATTGCTCGAGAATGATAAAAATGGCAATAGCAAGAGTATAATTCCTGTAGCATTAGAAAAATGTGAATTAAAAAAGAAACATCCTGGCGATAATTTGTTCGAAGATCAGCTCGTTATTAATCGTGACACATGTAAAAACCCTCTTGCAGCAAGAGTTCCTTTAATGTGTGCGGATCCGAGAACTTCGGGAGATTTACTTTTTAGGCTATGGCTTCTTACCGGCAACATAAGTCAGGGAGTAAAAATATTTCCAGATCCTCTAGAGGCAATGGTCGTCGATATACAAGAATATGAAAAACGTCTCAGTCAGTATGATTTTAGGATTTATCCACTACCAGATGCAGGAGTCTTTACTTTTAATTTTGCGCCATATCTTTATGTTAAGCAGAATATTAGTAGATATGAAAAAATAGTTAGTGTTTTTGAATCGTATATTAAGCAATTTGGTCGTAACGATCTCCTGATTCCCGAGTTATCCAACGAAAAAACAAAAAACGATGCGTTCTCCAAGTCTACTATACAAACCAGTATAGTTGTAATAAATAATACGTTTTTAAAAAATCTTAAGCTATGGCTGGCTTACTATAGCCTAACTCGATTTTGTAAACAAGTTGAGATCAACGAACAAGTAATGAGAAGATCATTGGAAACTGGGATGGTTGAGTATCTGTCGAATATGTCATTTTTTTCAACTTGCGCGGAGCAGTTGCTGAAACAAGATGTACAAGCGGTTGTGGTATGCGTAGGGCATGGACATACCTTAGCGATTGGTAAAATGATCCAGGAGGTGGGTGGGAAGTTGTCGTCTACTCCCTTAGGAATGCTAGACACCAGTAGGGGAAAGCATCCATTTCTTACCCCTTTTCAGTTGCGTATGTTTTTATCCATGGCCTTAGGGTTAGCAGTCAATAAAGAGGATGTTATCATTTTTGAAGAAATAAATAGCAGGAAATTGGTAGATGCTTCTCGCTGTAATTGGTGTCGAAAAAAACAGAGTCAAGGATTACTAACGTGCAGTTGTTGCAAAAAAGTGTTTTACTGTGGACCTGAGTGTCAAAAGGCAGACTGGCCCAATCATAAGAAAAAATGCTCCCCAGCTCCAAGGCAAAAAGTGGATGAAAAGAAAGATCCTAGCGGTAAACAATAAAAACCGAATTTTACTGGTCATAAAACTAAACATGTTGGAAAAATATGAACTTCAATTTAGACGGAGCCGCAAAACAAGTAATCGCAGATCTTCGTGAATTAGCATCATTAACTTCTGACGAGAAAGGTGCTCAGCGCGTAGCGTGGACTCCTGTCTGGCAAAAAGCCAGGACATGGTTTGCCGACAAAGCAAGACAGTCAGGCGCTGCAATATCAATTGATCCTGCAGGAAATACTTGGGCCACGATAAAAGGCAAAAGCGATGATTCTGTAATTATCGGAAGTCATATTGACTGCGTTCCTAACGGAGGATGGTTGGACGGAGCTTTAGGTGTGGTTGTGACGCTGGAAATCTTACGCCGTTACGGTATCAATGAGGAAAAACCGACAAAAACAATTCATGCCGTTAATTGGGCTGATGAAGAAGGTGCTCGTTTCGGAGTTAGTTTGACAGGTTCATCCGCAGTTTCCGGAGATCTGGAGGTTGACAGGATTATTAACTTTACAGACAATGATGGCAATAAGATGCGCGACGTACTGGCCCAGTATAATGTCAAACTCGAAAACATGTTACAGGCAAATCAGGAATTCAAGAAGCACAACGTTACAGCCTCTCTGGAACTTCATATTGAACAAGGCCCGGTACTGGAAAATCAAGGCAAAGATGTTGCCTGTGTGTACGGCATTACAGGAGTTGAGCGCCATTACATAAAGTTTACCGGACAGGCAGCTCATGCCGGATCGTTTCCTACCGAAATGCGCCAGGACGCATTTCTAGCTGCCGCAAAGTCTGCATTAGCATTCAGAGAAATAGCTCTAAAACACAAGGGCGTGTGCACTGTCGGCAAAGTAAAAGTGCATCCTGATGTTGTTACCATAGTACCTGATGAATGCGTCATTTCCTTGGATCAGCGCTCTATAGATAAAGATGTCCTGGCAAAAATGTATTCGGAAGCTAAGGAAGCAACTCAAAAATTCGCAAAACAGGATAATGTAAAAGTCGAGTGGAGCAAAATCTGGACCATTGCCCCAACTCTTTTTGACAAAGAATTGGTAGAAGCATGCAAACAAGCAGTAAAAGAGGAAACCGGAGAACCAACCACCATATATTCGGGCCCGCTTCACGATTCGGCAGAGCTGGCAAAATTAGTACCGACAGTAATGATGTTTGCAGTGTCACAACGCGGGTTATCCCATTGCAAAGAAGAAGATACGCCTGAACCAAAACTCGAAACAGCTATTCGTGCATTCATGCGACTAGTTCATAAAGTCGTCATGTAAGAATAAAGAGGTTAGTTTTCATTTTGAGTAGGTGCTCAATTTGTGTTACTGTCTGATAATGGCAGTTGATTTTTAAAAATTGAAAGACCTTAACAAATTTCGTTCAATGAAATTTATTTAGCAGGATGTCAAGACGAAGTCAGGCAGGCTGCTAGGCAGGAATTTTCGCACCTATCTTCTTATCTCAATTTAATTGGTGTGGTGGTGGTATTTATAGGGCGCAGGCACAGATACTCCGCCGCTTCTGGATCATGCGGAGCTACCTCTATTAGATCTGGTTCTATCCACAAACCTATATCTGAATCGTAATGTACCATGTATTGCCTATCTGGATTCGGAATTAATCTTATTTTGAACATCCCCCACTCAGATGAAATATCATACTGTATGTCTATGGACTCGGCGTCTGAATTTGAGGCCTGAATGATCTTCGTGAGGGGCTGCTGGCCTTCTGGCTTATTTCCATGTTTGATCGTAGCTGCATTATGAGTGAACTTGCATTCCCCAAAAGTTTTAACCTCGATCGAGCGGACATTGAACGTGCATGGCCCAAACGTTTTAATCTCCAGGTGTCTTTTTTCTTCTTGACTGCTAAACTTTATTCCTTTGAAGTTAGGAGGTATCGTGATTCTTTTCAATTCTGCTGACGACACTGTAGCTGCGAGTAATACGGCTAGTAGTGTTAAAACTTTCATATTTAGGTTCATTTTTTATTTCCCTTTCAGTGTTACATTTTTCTTACAGGTCAACTCTTTATTTTGTTTTTTTATTTGAAGTGAATATTATATTCATTGATAGCAAATCTATCTGTCATTCCGGCAAGATAATAGCATATTGCTAGATGGATACCGTCTTTTTTCTCTCGTTCGTTTATGAATTCGCTTCTGTTTTGCGGTTTTTTTAAGTAAAAGTAAAAGAGCTTTTCGAGTTTTACCGCGCAACTATTGTTTACTTCCACGACTTTTTGATTTTTATATAGCTTTTTAGACAGAAATGCTTTAAGTTCATCAGTTATGAATTTGTATTCCGGGCTGAACGCAATAAGCGGTTTTGAATAATTTTGTGCTTCTTTCGGAGATTTTATATTAAATTCAGTAAGATTTTTGTCTGACTGTGTCGTCACATCTTTTACCATTGAGTCAATCAGGCATCTTACTATGTAGTCAGAAGATTTTCTATTTTCTTTTGTCCCGCTGGATTTTAATGAGATTTCGGCCGCCTTCTGCCAGATGACAAGAGAAGATAGATCTTTTTCGGTTATCAGTTCTGATTCAAGCCCGTCATCCACATCGTGCCCGCAATAAGTCAGGTCATCTGCAATATCAGCAACTTGTGCTTCAAGAGAAAGCATAGGGAGAAGCTCTTCTCCATCAAGTGCAGCGTGGCCTTTTCGATGTTTTATCAGCCCTGTTCTTGTTTCCCATGTAAGATTGAGGCCTTCGAATCCCGGATATTTCTCTATCAGTTCATCTACGAGTTTAAGAGAGTGCTCATTATGATCAAATCTCAGATTATGCGCTTTCATGATCTCGTCAAGTTTATACTCTCCGGTATGCCCAAACGGTGGATGTCCAATGTCATGAGCAAGGGCAATTGTCTCTGCAAGGTCTTCGTTCAGTCCAAGAGTTCTTGCGAGGGTTCGCGCTATAGCAGCTACTTCTATAGTATGCGTAAGCCTTGTGCGATAATGGTCTCCGGTTCCGTCCAGAAAAACTTGCGTCTTATGTTCAAGCCTCCGGAATGCCCTGCTATGCAATATTCTATCCCTGTCTCGCTGAAAGCTGGTTCTTATAAGATGAGGATCTTCCGCATATTTACGCCCCCTGCTCTGTGAACTTTTCAAGGCGTACGGAGCAAGAAATATTTCTTCGAATCTTGTAAGGTCAGAAATGGTCTTTAACATGGCTTATTTTAAATCCGAATAAGAAAAACTACATTTTTTCATGTCGCAAGATTGTGAGAATCAACAACAGTCCCATCAATACCGAAAAAATGAATACTGTCATGCCTGGCGCTGATAACCCGTAAACAATTGGCGGAACGTGTGACTTTAGCAGAAGAGAAGAACCTATCAGCATTGATGCAGTTACGATAGAAAACGAAAGCCTGTTCATGGTTTTATCGTGCTTATCCAGTAACGGCTCAAGCCCCTTGTGTTCAAATTGCAGCTTGAATGTTTTGTTTTTTAACTGGTATAATAGATCTCTTAACTCGCTTGGAAGTTCACTCAGAAATTTAGAATAATCAATTCCGGATTTGTAAAGCTCTCTGAAGAAGCTGTACAGGCTTCTGCTCCTGTAGATCATTTTTTTTACAAACGGTTCAATATGCGATATCATATCGAAATTGGGCTTTATTTTTCTGATGGTGCCTTCAAGGGAGACGAGAGCTTTCAATAGCAGGAAAATGTCGGCCGGAATTTTAAGGTGATTTACGACTAATAGTTTGAGCAGGTCTCGAAGGAAATGGCCAATGTTAATATCTTCTATCGGAAGGTATCCGTAATGTTCCATAATTTTAAATGTCTGATGTTCCAGAGCCGCGCGATTTTCTACTTCTTTGTTAAAAGAAAGTGAAATAATCGCTCTTGTTGTGATATCAGGATCATGGTCGACAAGTCCCACTATTATTTCGCACATTGCCTCTTTGTGTTTTGGTGGAAGCAGGCCCATCAGGCCAAAGTCAATAAAGCATATCTTCTGATCCGGGGTTATTATGATGTTTCCGGCATGGGGGTCGGCGTGAAAATAACCCGTCTCGAATATTTGTTTTAATACCAGGTTTGCGAATTTTTCGCAAAGAGAATTTATTTCTTCGTCTGTAGCTTTATATGAGGAAAATCTCTCTCCTTCAATAAATTCCATCGTGATAATTTCTTTATTGGAGTATTCTTTATAAACTTTTGGTATGATCAGATTGGGTTCTTCCGCAAATATTTTAGAGAATTTTTCTATGTTTAGAATTTCCCTTCCAAAATCAAGTTCCTGGTGAATTCCGTCCCTAAATTCTTCAACTATACTTATCGGATCGATAGCGTCAGTTCCGGCCATATGCTTCTTTGCCAACGCAGCCAGGTTAAACATTATTTCCAGATCGCTTTCAATGACATTCTTTATTCCCGGTCTCTGGATTTTTACGGCAACTTTTTCCCCATTCTTAAGCGTTGCTATATGTACCTGCGCTATGGAAGCGGAAGAAAACGGTTTGTGGTTAAATTCTTTGAAAACGTCATCTATTTTTAAATGTAGACTTTCTCGCAAAATTCTAACGGCTTCCTCGCTGCTAAACGGGGGGACATGCTCCAATAGCTTTTCAAATTCCGCACACAACTCCGAGGGGATAAGGTCAGGCCTGTTGCTGAGAAATTGTCCCAGCTTTATGAATGTTGGACCTAGCTCTTCTACAGCCAGGAGCATGCGTTGATAATGCGTAAAACGTGTTTTTACTCGCTGTTCTTTTTTGTTTTCTTTAAAAAAGTATTTATTTAATTGAAAAGACTGAATAAGCTTGCTGTGCTCTACAAAATCATGGAACCCATGCTTTAATAGTACGCCTATTATTTCCTTATATCTCATAAGATTATAATACCTTCTGACCAGTCTGGTTCTGCGAAATATTGACATAAAGAAATCGTTACACTTAATGAGTTAACTTTTTCGACGTTGAACCAATTATAGCATCTGCATGCGAAAAAACAAAATTAAAAATGGAGAGAGACAATAGCAAATCTAATTAGACCTTCCGAATTTTTATGATAAATTTTGATATAAAACCGAAATAAGAAACTAGATGCAAGGCCGCCGAGTCCGCATCTTTTACGGTTCTATAATATGGAGGGACGCACTTTTACCATGCGCTTTAGCAAAGCCTTTGCGTCCGCGGACGTTAGGCCCTGGCAAAGCAGGGCCCTCCATCGCGCATGCCAGATTGGCGTATAGTTTAGTGAATATTTTCTCGTGAAGATCCAAGTAGATTTGAAAAAATATAAATTGAAGGCTCGTATGAACCCAAAAGTATACGTTACTCGCAAAATTCCTGAAAAACCTCTAGCGCTATTGGAGGGGAAATGTGATTTATGTTTAAATGAACATCCTTTGACAAAAGATGAATTGCGTAAAAACCTAAAAGATGTAGATGTGTGTATTTGTACTATTAACGATTTGATAGATCGTGAAGTAATTGATTGTATGCAGAGAGCCAAAATAATCGCAAATTGTGCCGCAGGTTACAATAATATCGATTTCGAGTATGCTGCGTCCAAAGGAATTGTTGTTACTAATACCCCCGGAGTACTCACAAATGCTACAGCCGACCTTGCATGGGGACTTCTTATTGCTGTAGCAAGGCGTATCGTAGAAGCCGACAAATATACCCGTGAAGGCAAGTTTAAGGAATGGGCGCCGACACTGCTTCTCGGTCAGGAAATTACAGGAAAGACGCTGGGGGTAATCGGAGCGGGAAGAATAGGTTCTAGCTTTATCAGAAAAGCAAGGGGATTTGATATGAGAATTCTTTACTTCGGCAGGACCCGAAATAAAGAGCTTGAGAATGAAACAGGAGCTGTTTATGTGGACAAAAATACTTTACTAAGAGAATCGGATTTCGTGTCTATTCATGTTCCTCTTACGTCTGATACAAAGTATATGATCGGGTTAAATGAGCTAAGAATGATGAAAAAAAATGCCATCCTTATCAACACCTCGCGAGGTTCTGTTGTTGATGAAAAGGCCTTGGTTACAGCTTTGAAAGAAGAATATATATGGGGAGCTGGGTTGGATGTATATGAAAATGAACCAGAAATAGAATATGGGCTTTTAAATCTTGAAAATGTTGTATTGCTGCCCCATATAGGAAGCGCGACTACCGAGGCAAGGGAAAAAATGGTTGAGATGGCTGTGATAAATGTCCTTGCCGTATTAAATGGCGAAAGGCCTCCGAATCGTGTGAACTTTTAATTGAGTCTATTTCATTTGTATCTAGTTTGAAAGTTCCAATGTTTGTTTTAGTTTATTGATTTTAATATTTTAATTTTTAATCACATTTTTAATAGGAGATCATTGTTATGCAGAAATCTGCCTGGGAAACTAAGATCGGTTTGGCTGAAATGCTCAAGGGTGGAGTAATAATGGATGTCGTGACTGCGGAACACGCTATCATAGCTGAAAAGGCTGGAGCTGTAGCCGTCATGGCACTCGAAAGAGTACCTGCCGATATTCGCAAACAAGGCGGGGTCGCCAGAATGTCAGATCCAAAACTCATAAAAGAAATAATGAGTGCCGTTTCCATTCCGGTTATGGCAAAAGTACGTATCGGTCATTTTGTTGAGGCTCAAATACTTGAAAATCTTGGAGTAGATTTCATTGACGAAAGTGAAGTTCTTACTCCGGCTGATGAAGAAAACCATATATACAAATATGATTTCAAGGTGCCTTTTGTTTGCGGCTGCCGTAATCTCGGAGAAGCTCTCAGACGCATAGGTGAAGGTGCTGCCCTTATCAGAACCAAAGGCGAGGCAGGAACAGGTAATATAGTGGAAGCTGTTCGCCAGTTAAGAACAGTAAACAAAGAAATCCGGGCTCTACAAACTCTGGAAAAGTCAGAACTCATGGCTGCAGCAAAGAATTTACAGGCGCCCTATGACCTGGTTGAATATGTTCATGAACATGGCAAGCTTCCAGTCCCTAATTTTTCTGCGGGCGGTGTAGCTACACCGGCAGATGCCGCGTTGATGATGCAGCTTGGCGCTGAATCAGTTTTCGTAGGCTCAGGAATATTTAAATCTGGTAATCCACAGAAACGCGCGGAAGCAATTGTCAGCGCCGTTACATATTATAAAGATCCGGCTGTTCTGGCATCCGTTTCAGAAAATCTTGGAGAACCTATGACCGGCATAGAAATAGATAAGATACTTGAAAATGATAGAATGGACAAAAGAGGTTGGTAGGTTGGCTGATAGGTAAAATTTCAGTAAAATATGTCACCAGACTCAAGACGACTGATTTCTTTTTTTTAGTATTTTGCGGTTCCGACAGAGTGGAACCCTCCACTTAAATTATAATTTCACGAACCCAGTGAAGGTACGAACTTTTACCATGCGTTTTAGAAAGGCCATTGCGTTAGCCTCTTTTACGGTTCTATAATATGGAGGGACGCACTTTTACCATGCGCTTTAGCAAGGCCGTTGCGTCCGCATACGTTAGATCCTGACACAGCAGAGCCCTCAATCGCATCATATACCAGACTGGCGCATAGGTAGTAAATATTTAAGTTCATAGTTCGTGGTTCGATTGTTTGTGCCTATTGCGATCACAATTCTAAAAACAAAAGGTAAATAATTTTTTAAGAATTATTAAATTTAACATATTATTTTTTTTGAGCACAAAAAAAATATGGAATAATATTTAAATATTAGGAAGATACGTGCATGAAAATGGTAAAAATAAGTTGTATGGCCATCATTTTGATGGCTATTGGTTCTATTTACGCTATGGAAGCAGAATCCCAATTATCTGCCATTGCGGAGGCTCCGGCACCCGTAAAAGTAGAATACTTTGATAGAGTATCTGATTATGAGATACAACTTATTATAAGTCAAGGAGTTTTTAATATTAGAGACTTAATTAGATTCTCAATGACTTGTAAACGTTTTGAACTTATTCTAAAGAAAACGCCAATAGTGTTGGAAGAATTTACTGGCATGCCAAGCGATATTAAAAATTTGATAAGCATACTTCCGAAACTTGAAGTAATTTCTCTAAATTTAGAACCTTTCGCAGAGCAAGTGACAGATGAAGCATTAGCCTGCATATTAGATTTGTGTCCGAATTTAAATACTTTAAGTCTAAGGGGATGCGAAAAAATAACAGTTCGAGGATTTGCTCGTTTGGCTACAACACATTTAATTAATTTAGATATTGGTGGTAGTAGGGTTGTATGGGAGACAGAAGGTGGTGAGTCTATAACAGATGAATGCTTAGATAAGTTACCGGCAAGTTTGGCTAGCTTAAGGATTGCAGGGTGTAGACGCTTAACTGAAAAAGGATTTGCTAATTTGACTAGATTTGAACATTTGAGCAGTCTAGACGTTAGTGAAACTTCCATAACAGATGAATACTTAGATAAGTTACCGGCAAGTTTGGCTAGTTTAAGGATTGCAAGGTGTGAACGCCTAACTGAAAAAGGATTTGCCAATTTGAGTAGATTTGAACATTTGAGAAACTTAGACGTTAGTGAAACTTCCATAACAAATGAATACTTAGATAAATTACCGGCAAGCTTGGTTAGTTTAAAGATTAAAAATTGTGACAGACTGACATCTAGAGGATTTGCAAAATTATCTAAATTACAAAACTTGAGAAGGTTAGACGTTAGAGGACCTAACATAACAGATGAATGCTTAATATCATTAGAAAAATTACCTCTGACAATGTTAAATATTGGACTATGCGAAATAATAACACACGATTGCTTAACTAAAATGCCGGCAAGTTTGATTAGTTTAAAACTAGTAGGTCGCAAAGATTTTATTGTAGGTCCTGACATTTTTGCCAGATTAGAACATTTGAGGGAGTTATATATTATCGGTCATAGTAATCCACTTATATCAGACGTCTCTTTAAGCCTATTACCAAAAAGTTTGACTAGTTTAATCATTGTAGATTGTCAATACATAACAGCCGAAGGCTTAGGAAAAAACCTGACCAAGCTTCCCCTTTTGGCTAGTTTAGATATTTCTGATTGTCGTGGAATAAAATCTAACCGGTTAGCATCTATAGTAAGCAGTTGTCCTAATTTGAATGCTTTACATTATTATGATTATGATATGTTGCGGCGAAGAGAAGTTAAGATTTCTGAGGAAATAAAGAGTGAACTACTAATAATTCATCCTGGTTTAAAAATTATTAACTAGTTTTCAAACCTATATGCCACCATGACATAGCAGTATTCTTTAAGTAAACTATATTTTGTAAGAAATATAGATAATAATGGGCTTTATCTATAAAATAATATATATATTTTGAAATCAGAAAATTGATTCTTTATGACTTACTCAAAAATTATTGGCGTTCTGGCGATCCAGGGTGCTTATTTCAAACACCAGAAAGCTGTTGAAAAATTGGGTTATAAGACTTTGCTTGTCAGGAATAAGCAGGAGCTTGATTCCGTAAACAGTCTGATTATTCCCGGCGGCGAGAGTACTGCCATGATTATTATCCTGAAAAAACACGGCATGTGGGATGAGCTTAAGTCATTCTGCAAGTCCTACCCAGTTTTTGGTACTTGCGCCGGAACTATTCTTTTGGCAAAAAAGAGCCATGGGCTTGAGTGTTTCGGCGAGGATAATACTTTCTCTGTTATGGATATAGAAGTTGTTAGAAATAGTTACGGTCGACAGGTGGATAGTTTTAAAACTGATCTTGAAGCATCAATTTCCGGCTCAGTAAAAACAATTCCTGCTATTTTTATCAGAGCCCCGCAGGTGATCGGATTTGATGAACAGAAAGTTAAAGTTCTTTCGTATTGTGAAGGCTCCCCTGTTCTGCTACAGCAGAATAATTGCCTGGCATGCACTTTCCACCCCGAATTAACGGATAGTTTGGATATTCACGATTACTTTTGCAAACTGTAACTCGTTACAAATACTCAAACCAAAGAACCGAAGGAGGAAGGAGAATTTGTTTGTTTTTGGTATTCTGATTATTACGTGAAGTAATTACGCAACTTTATAGTTTGTTATTTAAAAACAGAGTAAACTTCACAAAAAAGAATTTTTAAAAATATACGCAAGTTAAAAACCATAAAAAAAATGATAGAGTGAGAACAATAGAAAACTAAATATGCTATGCAGAATTTAGTCGTATCTAAACGTTTAGAAAACTTAATTTTTAAAAAATATTTAAACGAGATTAGAAAAACATGACCAAAATAGAGAAAAAAAGCAATAATTGGAAACAACTAGGACTGTTGTTTTTAGGCACCAGTTTTTTTGGCAACGGAACCCTCGGAATTACCAAGGCGGTCTTATCCTCTATTTTGAGTTCGATAGGTCTTAGTGGAACTGAAATTGGTTTAATTTCGGGGGCCAGAGGTTTTAAGGCTATTGCCGACATCCCAGCTGGCATGATCAGCGATAAATATGGGAGAAAAAAATCAGCATATATCGGGCAATTTTTACTAATTATCGCCCACTGGATGATGGGAGCAGGAAACTCTTTCTGGTCTTTTTTTATCGCCAGAACGATTCATGGTGCCGGTGCTGGTTTTAATGCAGGAGCGGCCACCTTCGGAGCCGCCGACCTACTTAAAAAGGCTCGCGGTCTCGGACAAGGTCTCCTGGAAATGGCCAACTACGGATCTCACACCATCTTCGCCATACTTACCGGCATCCTGGTTCTGCATTTTGGCATACGATCACCATTCTTTATTCTTGGAATTATGCCGTTTTTTGGTTTTTTGATTGTCTGGAAATACATGAAAGAACCGTTAGATATCGCAAACGCCGAAGAAAATAAGCCGCTAACCCATGCTCATCTCCATCCAAAAGAAATCGGAAAGTTCATAATTTCCTTGCTGAGATCTCCAAAAATGTTAGCCATTTTCTATGCAGGACTATTAACTAAATTCGTTGATGAGGGAATACTTACCATGCTCCTGCCACTCTGGGCAAAATCACAAGGATTTTCAATCATAGAAGTTGCAGGAATTGCCACATTGGCCCACGGATCATTTTCTGCGTCAGTAGCAATCTCCGGGTGGCTGTCTGATAAAGTCGGCCGAAAAATAACTATGACCTTGGGAACAATCGTCTTTGCTGGCGCAAGTTTGGCTATGCCATACGCCACCACTATGATTGCAATTTCCACAGTGGGAATCATAATTGCGATAGGAAATGCTTTGGTATACCCAGCCGCGCCGGCGGCCACTGCAGATATTGTACCATCTCATCTACGAGCCACAGGTATGGGAGTATACAAACTGGTTCACGATGCTGGAATTTTTATCGGTCCTGTAATGATGGGGGTCATCATCGATCAGCTCGGAATGCAACACGCATTTACTACAGCAGCAGCGGTGTTTTTATTAGGGACAGTTCTGCTAGTAGCCTTTTATCGAAAAGAATAGTTGCCTCAGTAGTGTGGCATTAGATTGTCTCTCCCGATCCCTTCCCACGCCAGAGGGAAAATCGGCTTATAAAAACGGCAGGTGGATGATCCAAACAGTTAAAACAAAACACCAACATTATCCTGTTATTATCCTGATTTGCATGTTGACAAATTAAACATCCAAACATAGACTATCGTTTTAAACGTTTGTTTGATTTTATCTAACTCGTAAGGGTTGAGCTGTAACAGAAAAAAATGGACACAAGAAAAAAGATTTTAACAGTCGCTGCAAAAGAGTTTGCTTCAAAAGGATATAACAAAGCCACTATTCGTAACATATGTAAGCGCGCCAGAGTAAATGTAGCATCCATAAATTATTATTTTCGAAACAAAGAATCTCTTTACAAGAAAATGTTTGAATTTCTTTTCTATGAGACTAGGGGCGAGAATGTTTTTGAAAAAAGATGGGATGGAAGTTTTTCAGAATGGAAGACTACCATTCGAGAATGGGTAGAAAAAATTATTCTCGATATAGTTCAGGAAAATCCTCTAAATCAATGCAAATGGAAGATATTTGAGAGGGAAATGCAGAACCCCTCTGAGATATTTACGAATATATACGAAACCTTCATGAAACCAAGGCTAAGCAATCTCGCTTCTCATTTCAAAAGAGCGCTTATAGCAGAAACAAGCGATGAGGATATCTACATCCGCGTGTTTTCTGTAATATCAAACTGTATTTTCTACTCCCATGACCGAGTACTGATCAATATGGTTTTTCCTGACGGAAAGTTCGTCACAAAAAACATGGAAAAAATTATTAATAATATTACCGATATTGCATGTATCGGAATCAACTATGAAACAAGAGCCGCAAACAATGAAATTACTTAATTCACTCCGCAAATTCAGACCTGTTTTTATAGCAATCATCATGATTTGTCTGATGAACTTTTTGAATGGATGCAGGCCAGAAAGCAAGACCAAACCTATGATTAAAACACCTGAAGTGGCCATTATTATAGTAAAAAAAGAAAGAATTGTGATAACAACTGAGTTGCCGGGACGAACATCGGCGTATCTGGTCGCAGAAGTTCGTCCTCAAATAGGGGGTATCATTCAGAAACGCCTATTTGAAGAAGGCTCTGATGTAAAGTTAGGGGATTTATTATATCAGATTGATCCTGCTCCTTATCAAGCCGCATACAATAAGAGTAAGGCTGAACTCAACAAAGCTGAAGCCGCAATTTTTTCAAAAAGATACCAATTTAAGCGAAACAAAACCCTGATTAAAACTCATTCAATAAGTCAGAAAGATTTCGAAACATCCGAATCTGATTTTTACACAGCCCAAGCTGATGTTCAGGCCTGTAAAGCGGCAGTCGAAACAGCCAGGATCCACCTTGATTATACGAAAGTCAAAGCACCCATTTCAGGGCGTATAGGAAAATCAGATGTGACTGTAGGCGCCCTTGTTGCTTCTAACAACATAATACCTCTTGCAACAATCCATCAGATTGATCCTATTTTTGTAGATGTAACACAATCCAGTGCCGCTTTTCTTCGACTTAAGCGGAATGTAACTGATGGGCTGATTAAAAAGAGTAATACAAGTGTACCCAACGTTAAATTATTTTTTGAAGATGAATCTGCTTATCCTATCGAAGGCGAAGTAAAATTCCGTGACTTAAGAGTGGATCATAGTACAGGCTCATTTATCCTTAGAATTGTTTTTCCGAATCCCGAATATACGCTGTTACCAGGCATGTATGTGAAGGCTCTAATCCAGGAAGGGATAGCTGAAAACGCAATCCTTATACCTCATCAGGCAGTGAGCAGAAATGCAAAAGGAGAACCCGTAGCCTATATAGTAAACTCTACAGATAAAGTTGAAGAAAGAACTCTTATTATAGATCGCTCAATAGGCGAAACCTGGTTTGTTAAGAGTGGGCTCAATTCTGGAGAAAGGCTGATAATGGAAGGCTTCCAAAGGATTAGACCCGGAAGCAGTGTCAAAGTTGTTTTATTCAATTCCACACCCAATAACGCTCAAAAAGGCGTAGGTATCGAACCTTCATCCGTTACAACTCAGGCAAAAAAGTAAAAAGGGAAACTTATAACCATGTCACAATTTTTTATCAGCCGCCCAATATTCGCCTGGGTCATCGCGATTGGACTCATGTTATCAGGGATAGTGTCAATATTCACATTGCCGATTTCGCAATATCCGGCAATCGCCCTGCCCGAAATGTCAATAGATGTATTTTATCCTGGCGCTTCTGCAAAAACTATCGAAGATACCGTCACTCAAATTATAGAACAGAAAATGATAGGAGTGGACAACCTCTGTTACATGTCATCATCGAGCGATTCATCAGGCTATGCAAACATATCGTTAACTTTTAATTCCGGCACTAATCCCGATGTCGCGCAAGTTCAAACGCAAAACAAACTACAGCTAGCTATGCCATTATTGCCTCAAGTCGTCCAACAACAGGGAATAAAGGTTACAAAGTCCACAAGAAACTACCTGTTAGTAGCTGGTTTCATTTCTTTAGATAATAGTATGAACAGGTATGACCTCACTGATTATGTAGTGGCGAATATTCAAGAACAAATCAGCAGGGTGCACGGTGTAGGAGAGACATTAACATTTGGTTCTCAGTATGCCATGAGAATATGGCTTGATCCGGATAAACTAAATAGTTACCAATTAACTCCTAGAGATATTAAACAGTCAATTAATGCTTACAACATTCAGGTTTCAGCCGGGCGGCTAGGAGACTCTCCTTCCGTTAAAGGACAGCGCCTTAACGCTACAATCAATCTCCAGAGCCTCCTCCAAACACCCGAAGAATTCGGAAAAATCCTGTTAAAGACTAACAGTAACGGATCTATTGTCAGACTTAAGGATGTTGCGCAGATTGAAATCGGGAGCGAAAATTATGACACAGTAGCGTGTTACAATGGAAAGCCTGCCGCGGGAATGGCTATCAGGCTTTCATCCAATGCAAATGCTCTGGCAACTGTAGAAAAAGTGAGAACTCGATTGAACGAACTATCTAATTTCTTTCCCAAAGGGATGTCCATGGTTTTCCCATACGACACCACGCCTTTCATAAGAATATCCATCGAGGAGGTAATAAAAACTTTTGCTGAAGCTATTGCCCTTGTGTTTATTGTTATGTTCCTTTTCTTACAGAATTTCCGTGCGACATTAATTCCTACAATTGCCGTGCCGGTAGTCCTTCTGGGGACATTCACGGTACTTAAACTGTGCGGCTTTTCAATAAATATGCTGACACTGTTTGCGATGGTAGTTTCGATTGGACTTCTTGTAGATGATGCGATAGTTGTTGTGGAAAATGTTGAACGTCTGATAAAAGACGAAGGGTTATCACCATTTGAAGCCACAAAAAAATCAATGAGGCAGATTACCGGAGCCTTAGTTGGCATTGCCATGGTTCTTACGGCAGTATTTATTCCAATGGCATTTTTTGGCGGTTCAGCTGGAGTCATATATCGCCAATTTTCAATCACGATGGCCTCGTGCATGATTCTTTCAGTAGTTGTAGCTATAGTTTTTACGCCTGCCCTATGTGCAACACTCCTGAAACCAACAACCAAAGAACACCCCTCATTTGAAGGCGGATTTTTTCTGTTCAGACCATTCTTTCTATGGTTCAATAGAATTTTCTCAAGAGGGAAAGAAAAGTATATTTCCGCGGTCTCAAAAATATTAAGCAGAAGCGTGCGGTATATTATAATGTATCTTTTGATTGTAACTGGCACAGGATATTTATTTTTAAAACTACCTACAGCATATCTTCCTGATGAAGATCAGGGTATTCTTTTTGCTCTGGTAATGCTTCCACCCGGATCAACACAGGAACAGACACTTAAAGTTATCGAAAAACTACAAAACCATTTTCTAGACGACCAGAAAGATGCTGTGGAATCATTTTTCGGAATAGCAGGCTTTAGTTTTGCCGGAAGAGGACAGAACTCGGGTTTTGCCTTCATAAAGCTAAAAGACTGGAAACTCAGAAGCAGCGGGGCAGATTTGAAAATAGGAGCTATCGTGGGTAAGGCAATGGCTTCATTTTCGGGAATCAAAGAAGCACTCGTCTATGTTTTCCCACCTCCAGCTGTTATCGAACTTGGTACCGCTAATGGTTTCGATTTAATGCTTCAGGATCGTGGAGGAGTCGGACACGAAAAGCTAATGGAGGCTCGCAACCAGCTTCTCGGCATGGCTGCCCAAAACCCAAATGTAATGATGGTCAGACCAAACGGATTGGACGATACGTCTGAGTTTAGTATTAATATAGACTGGGAAAGAGTTGGAGCCCTTGGTTTAGCTATTGAAGATATTCATGATACTCTATCAACTGCGATTGGAAGCGCATATGTTAATAACTTCATAAATAAGGGACGAACAAAGAAAGTTTATGTTCAGGCAGACACTCAATACAGGATGAAGCCAGAAGATCTGAATAAATGGTATGTTCGTAACAAGACAGGACATATGGTTCCTTTTTACTCCTTTGCAAAAACGAGTTGGACGCATGGTTCGCCTCGTTTGGAAAGATTTAATGGGTTCCCATCACGAGAAATAATGGGACAGGCAGCTCCTGGAAAAACGTCTGGTGATGCAATGAAAACAATGGAAGAGCTTGTATCAAAACTTCCATATGGCATTGGCTATGAATGGACAGGTCTTTCCTATCAGGAACGCATATCAGGATCCCAGACTCCGATATTATATACTATCTCGCTTCTTGTTGTGTTTCTCTGTCTTGCCGCTCTATATGAGAGCTGGACTATTCCATTTTCGATACTTTTGGTAGTTCCTATAGGAATCTTTGGAGCGGTTGCGGCAACATTTTTCAGAGGACTTTCTAATGATATTTATTTTCAAGTAGGACTTCTCGTTACCATCGGGTTATCAGCAAAAAATGCAATTCTAATAGCTGAATTCGCAAAAACAAAAGTAGAACAAGGCGAAGGATTGATTGAAGCTACCATTGAAGCTTCTCGTTTAAGGCTCAGACCCATTCTCATGACGTCGTTCGCATTTATCCTTGGAGTTTTACCATTAGCAATTAGCAAGGGCGCAGGCGCAGGTGCTCAAAATTCAATCGGCACCGTAGTAATGGGAGGAATGATATCAGCAACGCTTCTGGCTATATTCTTTATTCCTCTGTTCTTCGTCGCTATTCTTCGATTTTTTAAAAAAAAATCATAATAATGAATCCTAAATCGAGTAAGAAACAAAAGATCGATAACGAGTAATAATTTCGAAATATATTTATGTAGTTGATTTAATAGTCCAGCTACCCTATAATTCAATTTATTATCAGTTGCACTTCGCACTTTAGTGCAGCTTGTTATGAATTTTATTTTAATAATTTTATCAGGCGGAGCAGACCTCTTTTTATGAAGCTCAGGTACAGGCTGGTTTTAATCTTTGTTTTCATAATTTTTATTTATTCATCCATAGGCTACTTGTTAATAGACTATATGATTCTGCCGAAGAATGAGCTGCTCTGCCGCTCTATGGCAATGAAAGATGTCGAAAGATGCAAGAATGCAAAAAATGAATATTTAAATCATTTGATGACGCTTACTAAAAACTACGCAGCGTGGGACGATACTTATTTTTTCATGCAGCACAAAAATACTAATGAATACATCGATTCCAACCTTAATTTCACAACTTTCAGGGATCTCGACATAGATATACTGATGTATTACGATGACAAAGGCAATCTTTACTGGGGAAATGTACTGGATATAAAGGACGGTAAAAACTTTTATGACAAAGTCACACTAAATAGGTTGGATAAAGTCATTAAAGAAAAATATCCTCAATTGCTATCAAAAGAAAAACCAATATCCGGAATCATCGTCGGTGAAAATAATTCGTTTCTTATCGCATCTCACCCTATCATAAGACCATCTCCTGACAGCAAAGAACCGCCAATGGGTGTTGTCATAATGGGAGTATGGGAGGATAAAGAGTTCCAAACGCAATTAATCAAGAACACACTTGTGAATTTGGAACTAATTCCGCTAAATGAAGAAAACAGACAAAAATATGCGGCGAATATTGAAGGGTTGAACAAAGCAGGAGGCCTTTATTTTGAAAGCATAAGCCAGAATGAAGATGCCGTATTCATCTATGCATTAGATATAAATGACAAACCATCCCTTCTGTTTAAAGCCATTTTTGACAGGCAAATTTACAGCAGCAACTATGCCATGCTTAAGATTTTTCTCAGAAGTTTCATCCTAATAAGCATTGCTTCCATGATACTCTTGATCTGGATCCTGCAGAAAATCGTAATCATGCCGGTGTTAAAACTGACAGGCAATATTATCAAAATCAAAAACACAAAAAAGTATTCTATAGACATAGGAACTACCAGAAAAGATGAAATCGGAATTTTGACAAACCAGTTCAACGAGATGCAACGCACATTCAAGGAGTACGACGAAAACCTTGAAAAATTGGTGCAAACTAAGACAAACGATATCATGAAATCGCAGAAAGATACAATAATCAGGCTTGCCATTGCTTCTGAAAAAAAAGATACAGACACAGGCAAACACATCGAACGCATAAGTAAATATTCCAAACTTTTGGCTAAAAAATCTGGACTCCTCGCATCAGAATGTGAAATGATAAGCTGGGCTAGCGTCCTCCACGATATAGGAAAAATAGGTACACCTGACAATATTCTTAAAAAGCCTGGCAAGCTTACCGAAGAAGAATACAAAATAATGAAGGAGCACACTGAAATAGGTCGAAAAATTCTTGAGGGCAGCGAATCTGAGCTTCTAAAGGTCGCAAAGGACATCGCCTTGAGCCATCACGAATATTGGAATGGCAAGGGATACCCGAAAGGCCTCGTTGGTGACGCCATCCCCTTGCCGGCAAGAATTGTCTCCATTGTCGATGTGTTCGATGCCCTGCTTTCAAAACGTGTTTATAAAGAGCCGTTCAAGGTCGAGGACGTAATCAAATTCTTCAAGGATAATAGAGGCAAAAACTTTGACCCTCTCCTAACCGACCTGTTCCTTGAAAATATTAATGAATTCCTTGAGATAAGGGACGGGATTAAACAATAAGAAAACCTATTTAATAGAATTTGTTTTTTATCACGCCTAAAACATAAAAAATACAGATAAACATTGTTATACAAAAGCTTGCTGGGAGATTCAGATAAAATGATACGGTAAGCGAGAGCCACACGGTAAGTACCGAAACTGCAATGCTGGTAATAATGGAACTATAAAAACCGTCACACAAATAAGAAGCTACTGCTCCCGGCCCTATTAATAGAGCGAATATTAACAGTGCTCCGACAATCTGACAAGCCATGCTGACTGTTATCGCAAGAAGAATAAAAAATAAAACAGAAAGTAAGCGTACAGGAAGGCGTTTTGCCTCGGCAAGGGTTGGGTCAATCGAGGCAAAAAGGAGCGGCTTTGCTATTATAAGCAGAGTGACAACAATGATAGCAGAGAGCAAAAAGAGCAGGTATATTTGAAACATTGAAACAGAAAGGATATCTCCAAACATTATAGCCATAACTCCGCCTGAATATCCGGTTTGATACAGGTAAAGAAAATAGGCGCCCAATCCCAAAAAGAAAGTCAAAACAATACCAACTGCAAGATCATTTTTCTTTATCTTATCTCCGATAAACCCCATTATTATTGCAGAAGTAATATTTACAGTAAGGAGTCCTGTCATTGGAGACGATCCCAACATAACTGC
>JAJXWI010000031.1 GCA_021781705.1 bacterium
GTAAAAAGTGCTTATAATATCAAGCGCTTATTCAATCTAATGAATGTGCAGGCCGCCAGTACGTAACAGAGGCAAAGCGCCTGTTTATGCGCAGGAAAAACCATTTTATGAGCTAAAAGCAAGAGTTCACACTAAAATTTTATATGTATCAATGGAGAAAATTGCAAAATTTCACGCAGGTGAAATTTTATTAGCAGGATGTCGAGACGAAGTCCGACAGGCTGCTAGGACATTTGTCCGAATCATAATTTGCATTAGAATAAGTAAATTCGTCAAAAATTTTATCCTGTCAGCTATAACTAAGTGTTCAGCTTGATTATATTAATCAAAGAAAAAATAGAAAAGTATCAATCGATAAATATTTAAGAAAAATAAAAAAGAATAGGGAAAATGAAAGAAATATTATTTGGTGTCGTTGTTTTGTCCTTAGGGATTCTGATTATCGGGTGTTCGCAGAAAAAATCGAACCTTGAGAATGCTAGTGTAAATGGTATATTTTATGCTGGTAATGGGAACGAACCTCAAGATCTTGATCCGTCCGTAGTTACAGGGGTTTCAGAACAGAGAATAGTTTCAGCCCTGTTTGAGGGATTGGTTTCTGAAAATCCGCAAACTTTGCAGCCCGAACCTGCCACAGCTGAATCTTGGGATATAAGCAAAGATGCTCTTACATACACCTTTAAACTTAGAAAAAACGCAAAATGGTCAGACGGCATACCTGTTACTGCTCAGGATTTTGTTTATGCTTATAACCGGATTCTTTCTTCAAAATTGGGAAGTCAGAATGCTTATATGCTTTATTGCATGAAAAATGCTGAAGGATTTAATAAGGGAACCATTGCTGACTTCAAAGATGTTGGAGTAAAGGCCATAAATGATCATGAACTGCAAATTACTCTGGAAAGGCCTACTCCTTATTTCCTTCCTTTGATAGCTCATATGTCATGGTTTCCCCTACAAAAAAAGAACATAGAAAAATTTGGGGCTATGGATCAGCGCGGTACTAAATGGACATTGCCAGGAAACCTTGTTGGTAATGGTTCTTTTATCTTAAAAGATTGGAAAGTTAATAAAGTGATAAAAGTGGTAAAAAATCCACATTATTGGGATGCTGGTAACGTAAAACTTAATGAGATAGATTTTTTTCCAATAAGTGACAATCAGGCAGAAGAAAGAACTTTTAGGGGGGGGCAGCTTCATATGACATTTACTGTTCCTACAAGTAAGATAGATTATTATAAGAAGAATGCCTCGGACGTAATTAAAATTTCTCCATACCTGGGGACTTATTATATAGCCTTTAATGTACAGAAACCTCCATTTGATAATGTGTTGGTAAGAAAAGCTTTTTCTCTAGCTATTGATAGGAAAAGTATAGCCGAGGATGTTATGAAGGGCGGAAAAATTCCGGCTGATAGTTTTACTCCTCCTAACACGGCTGGCTACACTTCTCTTACTAAATTAGTCTATGACGTTCAACTTGCCAGGAAGTGTCTTGCTGATGCTGGTTATCCGGATGGTAAAGGGTTTCCTCGTGTCGAAATTATGTGTACAAAATTAGATATTGCTGAGGCTCTTCAGGATATGATTCAAAAGAATTTAAACATAAAAATATCTCTGGTTAATAAAGAATGGAAAATGTATCTTGATTCTTTCAGAACTAGGGATTTTTATGTTGCTACTGCTAGTTGGATCGGCGACTATAATGATCCTTTGACTTTTCTTGGAATGTGGACTTCTGACAGTGGAAACAATAGAGCTCGTTGGCTAAATAAGGATTATGATAAACTGATGGCTGAAAGTTCTATTTGTATTAATCATAATAGCAGGTTTGAAATTTTCAAAAAGGCTGAAACTCTACTAATGGAACAAGCGCCAATAATTCCGCTTTGTTATTGTACTTCTATGGCGCTTTTAGCTCCGCAATTGAAGGGGTGGTATCCTAATGTTCTAGACCATCATCCGTATAAGTACATGAGCCTTGAAAAGACTTTATAGACTAGGCCAAAGGTTGTTTGTAGGCTATAGGAAGAAGACAAAAATTACTTAAAACTTAACACCTGGTACTTAAAACTGTTATGTGGTCTTTTTTATTAAAACGATTTTTGCATGCTATTCCGGTTCTATTTGTTGTAGCTACAATAACTTTTTTTTTGATAAGGGCTGCTCCAGGGGGGCCTTTCAGTTCTGAAAAAGTTTTACCGCCTGAGGCAATTGCCAGTTTAAACAGCTATTATGGGTTGGAAAAACCGATTTATAAGCAGTATTATGAATATATGTTTAGTTTGCTAAAAGGGGACATGGGACCTTCTTTTCAGTACACAAACAGAACGGTAGCAGGAATGATAATGGAAGCTTTTCCTGTATCTTTGGAACTTGGATTTATGGCTATGGGGTTTGCGTTGACACTGGGAGTGTGCATGGGGGTTTTTGCCGCAACAAAACCTAATAGCATGAGGGACTATATGTCCATGTCTTTTGTTATGATAGGAATATGCGTGCCTCCATTTGTATTAGGTCCCATTTTGATCTGGTTTTTTGCTATAAAGTTGGAATGGTTCAATGTTTCAGGGTGGGGGAGTTTTCGTGACTGTATACTTCCGGTTATTACACTTGGAGCCATTTATGCTGCTAATATAGCCAGGCTAGGCAGGGCAGGTATGCTTGAGGTTCTGTCACAGGATTATATAAGAACGGCAAGGGCAAAAGGTGTTCCTGAAATATTGGTAATCGTGAAACATTCTCTGAGGGGAGGATTGTTGTCAGTCGTTTCTTATATTGCTCCGGCGATTGCCGGAATCATAACTGGAGCTTTTGTAGTTGAAACAATATTTCAAATACCTGGACTTGGCAGGCTTTTTGTTTTGGCAGCTTTTAATCGTGATTATACCATGATTATGGGAACTGTTATTTTTTATGCTGTAATGGTAATAATTTTTAACACTATTGCGGACGTAATTCAGATTGTTCTTAATCCGAAAAGGTCCTTTGATGAAGGATAAAAAAATGTTTTTACTGAAAAAAATATTGCTAAAAAGAGATAAAGGTTGTGTTGTAGAGGAAGGTAATTCTCTGACAAGAGAGGCTTTTTTCAGGTTAAGAAAAAACAAATTGGCCATGTTTGGATTGTTTTTTCTCCTGATCCTCGTTCTATTTTCTTTATTGGGTCCCTATTTAGCGTCTTACAGTTATTACCGTCAGGATCTTGGACTAGGTGCGGCAGGTCCATCCTTTGTTCATTTATGTGGAACAGACTTGCTTGGGCGTGATTTGATGGCAAGAATGATGTATGGCGGCAGGATTTCTCTGGCTGTTGGAATTTGCGCTACTTTTGTTTCTCTTACGATAGGCGTTGTTTATGGAGCGATATCAGGTTATTTCGGGGGAAAATTGGATTCTCTGATGATGAGAATAGTTGACATTATATATGCTCTTCCTTTTACCATGCTAGTTATAGTTTTAATGGTTTGGCTTGGGAGAAATTTTATATTAATATTTGTGGCTATTGGCGCTATTGAATGGCTGACTATGGCGAGAATTGTCCGTGATGAGGTTCTTTCTTTAAAAAATAAAGAATTCATTGAAGCTGCGAGGGCGATAGGGCTATCAGGATGGAAGATAATTTTCAGGCATATCGTTCCAAATCTTTTAGGAATAATTGTTGTTTACATTACTCTTACGATCCCAAGGGTAATGATGATAGAGTCATTTTTAAGCTTTCTCGGGTTAGGAGTACAGCCGCCTATGAGCTCATGGGGGTTATTGATAAAAGATGGGGCGCAGGTCATGGAAGAATATCCCTGGATGATTTTCTTTCCCGGCATGCTGTTTTCTCTTACATTGTTCTGCCTTAATTTTCTTGGAGACGGATTGAGGGATGCTTTAGATCCGAAAATGAAAGATTGATATATACATATTCCTTCTAGTCGGTGCAAATTATTTTTGAAACGCAGTTTGTATTTATGTAGATGATTGAGCTTCCCGCTACGAATTCCAGAAAATGTCCATTTTTATTCATATAATCCAGAATTCGGCACTGGTCTTTTGGTTTCTTTTTATGTATGGAGACATCTAGTTTTGTTCCATTTTTTAAAATTAAGGTCGCTGCCTTTTTTGTCTCGGCATCATTTTCATATGGTAAAGAGTCATCTACAACGTAGTAAATATCATTCTTGTTCAGCATTGTGAAGACTTCGACATCATTGGGCATAATCTGAATTGATGGAATGAATTGATCGCTTTCATTTAAGAATTCTTCTATCCCCTCAATAGAACTGCCATATTTTGATCTTTCGTTTAAGAAAAAAATAAACTTTTGAGCAAATTGATTGGAGTCGCTCATAAAGACTTGTACTTTCTTTCTTTCTTTCGGTATTTTGTAGTCATCTTGTATATACATACTTCTCTCCTGTGTTTATGGATACCATTGATAATACCATGTTTCAGATATTGGGTTATCTTTAACTAAAAGTGTAACTTTAATTATATGTGGTTTATCCGAGTAATCCAATTTTTTAGATGTTAAAGTAAATATAACTCTCCAAGTATTATTGAATGATATTTTTTCTATGCTTGGGATAGAAATGATTTTTACCTCTTTTGGCGTTTCCAGTTTAATCTTTATTTCACTGCAGTTCTTTTCTATTTCTCCTAGCGCATCATCGTATGATAAAGCAAAAACCGTATTTTTTGCATCGTTTAAGTCCAGTCCGACGTTTGTGTATTTTACATAAGCCGATGTTCTTTCAGGCTCTTCAAGCGAATATATTATTTTATAATTAAATTCAAAAGGTTTGCCAACTTCCGGGGTGTTTTCAGGAACCCAGAAGGCATTTATATTATCCATCCACTCTGTCAACGTCGGCAAGATAAAGAGCCTTATATTTCCAGATCCCCAATTATTTTCGGGTATTATCCAGCAATTTGGGTTAATATGATATTTTACGGACGGATCCATATAAAAATTATATTCTCTATTTCTTTGGATTAGTCCAAAGAAATTTGGAGTTGATTGGCAATACATATCGTCATTTATCATTTTATGATCTGGATAGTTTACCAGAGGTTCCCATGTTTTTCTGTTTTTTTCAGAAACGACTAATCCTTCCGAATTGTGTACGGAAGGCCTATAGTCGTAAAAATTGTGCATTTTTCCTTCGGAGAACCAGAACATTGATGTAATCGGAGCCAATCCTAACAATTTTACTTTCTGCCTTAGGAAAATTGTGGATTTTACGTTTATTTCCGTCTTTTTCCCTGGTCTTATTGTGAAAGAATATGCGCCTGTAATGCTGGGGCCATTAAGATAGGCGTATATAGTGACCTCTTTGCTGTTTTTCTCAGTTTTTTTTAGCCAGATTTTTTCAAATGTTGGAAATTCTTCAGAAGTTTTTTCCAATCCTGTATTTATGGCTATTCCGCGGTTTGATAACCCATAAGAGCTTCCATCGGAAACTACACGAAAATAGCAGCCGCCGAGAAAGGCTGCGAACTCGTCAGGGTACTCGCTGCTTTCAGCTTTATATCTTAATTTAAAACCTGCATAACCTGCGTTATTGGGCATTTCCTTTTTGATAAATTGCACTTTTTCTTCATAACAAAAAAACTCAGGACTGAACGGTACCGGTTTTACAAGATTTTCAGGTGTTACTTCATAAATATCGAGAGATTTCGAATATAGAGGCGTGCCTAACGGGAAGAAGCTCACTCTAAAAGGGAGATTTTCTTTTCCCCATAAATCATGGTCTATATTGTATCTCATCAGATTGTATTGAGAGTAAGTTAGGGTGGCTATTGTTTTAGGAATTTTGATTTCTCTTGGCTCGTAGTTTTTTTTTGCTTCTATTTCAGCCAATTTTACTATTTTTAAAAAGTCAAAATCATCGATTTTATTATTGCATTTTTGCTCCAGTGCAAACAATCCAGATAAGGGCATAAGAATGACAAACAATATAAAAGGAATTTTATTAAGCATAACTAACTCTCAAAATCAGTGTTGAATATGTAACTACGTTAATACTTTATGCTCACTATTGCTTTTTGCCAAGTGTCATGAAGTTCTGAAGAGGGTCTGAGCCAGACCTGTTGATGCAGCCATCTTATGCCTGAAGGATCCGATAAAACCAATTTAATCTGTTCGTCAGTAAGTGCTTTCGCCCCATCTTTGAGAAGTTTCTCTCCGAATTCCGGTTCTCTAATTTTATCTTCAATATTTTTTCCTTGCCGCCCGTACAGTAAGATAGCATGAAGCGCATTGCAGTACGGATCAACTATTCCGTACGTTATCCCATAATGAGGAGCAGAAAATTGCTCATAATTTATTTCCAGTAAATTGTGTTCTATTGACTTGTTCAATGTTTCAAGGTCTTCGGTGGAGACAGTTTCGGGAGGCGTAAGGAAGATTTTATGGTTAAGAAGATTTTTTCCTATGGATTTCTTACTTATTATGATGGAAAGCGGAATACTAAGGAACAGCGAAATTGAAATTGGAGTAAACCACCAGAAAAAAGCTGGGCTGCAGTAATATGCAGCAATTGCCCAGGTCAAGCCAATGGCGGTTTGCGTTCCGTGTGCGCTCATTGCGGCTCGGATAGTTATTCCGTCCTCTGCATTTCTATTTTGAGTGCTCCAGGTAACTCCTTTTCCAAGGAGTGTATAAACTACGAATTTTGAGTGAAAAAGCATTAATATCGGTGCAATCATAGCGGAGAGAAGAATTTCTAGCAACATGCTTTGAAATGATTTTTTTATTCCCCCATATTTAAGAAATTCGCTTCGGTAAAAAACAGCATACCGCAGGTAAGAAAGAAATTTGGGCAAAAGAATAATGGACATTGTAATTACGAATATTAAAAAGAATTCCTGACTTATGGAAATATTTATAAAATCGGCGAAACTTCCAACAATAACCAGTGAGAGGTTTTCCACATGCGCTTGATATACTGCTACTGAACTTAGAATTAAGAAAATAAACCATAAAAACGAGCTAAAATAAGACATTATTCCATTGAAGAAATGAATCTTGTTAGCCCAAGGTATTCCTTTTGACAAAAGCATCCAGGTGTGTTGCAGATTTCCTTGGCACCATCTTCTATCTCTTATGGCAAACTCTATAAGATTGTGCGGTGTTTCTTCGAAGCTGCCATCCAGGTTGTGCGCCATCCATACGGACCATCCGGCTTTTTGCATTAGAGCGGCTTCAACAAAGTCATGGCTGAGAATTTTTCCTCCCATGGGTTCCTTTCCTGGGAGGCGGGGAAGGGCGCAGTATTCCATAAAAGGAATTATTCTGATTATTGCATTGTGCCCCCAGTAATTACCTTTTCCTTGCTGCCAGTAATTGAGACCAGCCTGAAACAACGGTCCATAAAAATGTGTACAGAACTGAATCATCCTGGAAAACACTGTGTTGCCATTTACTATTTTAGGCGCAGTTTGACATATTCCTATGCCGGGATTTTTTTCCATGATTTTGACGAGGGATGTTATCGTTTCTCCGGACATGAGACTATCTGCGTCGAGGCAAATCATGTACCTGTACCTGGAGCCCCAGGACTTACAGAAGTCGGCAACATTTCCTGCCTTTTTATGGAAATTGTTTTCCCTCCTCCTGTAATATATTCTTCCGAAAGCATCAAGCTGCTGGCACAACTTTACCCATAGAGACTCTTCCATGATCCATTTATTAACATTTGTGGAGTCGCTTAGTATGAAAAAATCGAAGTGTTCTATTGTTCCATATTTTTTGAGCGAGAGAAAAATGGCTCTTATTCCCTCATAGACCCTCTGAGTATCTTCATTGTAAATAGGAATTAGTATGGCTGTGCTTGCGAGAGGGATTTTTTCATTAGAATAATTTATAGTTTCCGTAATGTGGTCGAATTTGCCGCGTCTGGGATGAGAAAAGAATCCGAATATGGAATGAGTTATTCCCAGAGTTATCTGCCAAGTCAGTATGAAAAATATTACTAGTATTGTTACATATAAAGTATTGAATCCTATTCTCCAGAACAGGTCAGCCATTAACAGGGTAACGGACATTGCAATTATAAAATTTGTACAGAAGAAGAGAAATCTTTTTAATTCTGCCTGTTTGCGTATGATTGCAGGCTTTGGAGGTTTTGCATCATTATTTTCTTTTTGTTTTCTCATATTGTGCGTTATCTAGTAAGGTAAAATAAGAATATAAATAATGCGATTATTATCAAATAAATTACTAATTTTCCGTACGGAATTTTATTTACAAATTTAAACGTTTCAGCAAGAATTGAGCCGGCCGGATTTAACTCCAACGCTCTATGAGTCATTCTTTTAATCTGAAAATCCGGACCGGAAGAGAGATATGTTTTTCTCATAGAATCAACTAAATCCTGAGGAATAGCACCTTCGCTAAGGAAGTATTTTACCCACTTGTTTGGTATGTCTGAAAGAAGCATTGCCAGCTTTCCCTGCGCGGGAATTCCGACATTATGCGTAAATTTCACTCCCAGGATTTTTTCGCACCATTCTGAGGTAAGCCTGTGAGCTTCCTGCATCGCCAGAGTAGTTATATTTTTCTCTGGATTTAAGGAATGTTTTTTTGCTGTATTTTCAAGGATTAAATAGACGAGTTTACTAAGTACTCTTCGATTTTTTATTTGTAAAGCGACCAGATAATGTTCTACTTTCGTATAAGCATCATCGAAAGATTCGGTTTCGGGGATAGTCACTTTTACTGTATCCATTTATATGTCCAAGTTTCAGTTATGGGATTATTTTCATTTATTAAAGTGCAACTCAGTGAAATTGGTGTAGTAGTTGCAGGCTTGGATACTGTGATGAGTGTTATCCATTGGTTGTCAAAAGGGTCTTTTTGTATTTTTGTATTTATAATTTTAGAATTAGTGCTTACTGTTGTATTTGCCGTAATGTTCGCAACTGCCGGCAGTTTTTTAAGCACATTGCTGGTAAATTTTACCGAAAAACAAATATTGTCACCTTCCATTCCTACTTTTGTAGAACTTACGTATCCCACTCCTGTATCCGGTTCATTTGTCGCCCAATGCATGGTATAATTGTATGAATAAGCTTTTCCCTGACATAACTTCTCTTCAGGCACCCAAAAAGTGTATATGTTTAGAGCATTTGTATTATTTACTGGTGTTTCTGCCAGGACTACTTTTCCATTCTGCCAGTTATTATCTGGTGTTATCCAAAGGCTTGGCATTAAGTGCAGAGCTATAAATGGGGTCTGATAATGATCGTAATTCCTATCCCTTTGTGCAAGTCCAAAATATTTAATGTTCGTAACTTTTAATTCATTTACCACTAATTGGGTATAGTTTTCCAATGGTTGGTAGACGGTGTTATCTTCAGAGCTCATTATAAATCCATCAGAATAATGAAACTGAGAATAGCAAGATTTATAATCAGCAAGAGTGTTTGTCCCAAAGAAATACAAAGTAGACATAGGCGCTATTCCTACTGATATAGAGTTTGCCCTAGGGTATATTGTGCTTTTGACTTTGATATTTGTGTCATTTCCAGGGGATATTTCATATTGTAAAGCAGTAGTGGCTTCAGGGGAGTCGGCAATGGCGTATATTGTTATTGAATTTGCTTTGGGGCTAGGCTTGCCTAACCAGAACTCTGTGTAATGAGCCATGTTAATCTTGTCGTTAGCACCTCTTGATAGCAGAGGCGCTGCATAAAGTCCATATATGTTATATCTGCCAAGAGCTCTGAATTTTTCATTGCCCAAAAAGGATATAAGTTCATCAAATTGGCCTGGCTTGTTCAGCTGGCATAGAATTTTTAGTCCCGCGTAGCCCTCCATATCTTTTGCATTATCTATGGAGTTTTGATCCAGTGTTCCGAAGTTAAATAAGTCGTTGGTAAATCTGATATCCTGAGAATACAATCCTTTAAATTCATTTATGTTCGTGGGCGTGTCGTAGGTGTGTCCAAGATGAAAAAGCTCGAGCCTAAAAGGCAGAGATTCACTCATCCATAACGCTTTAGAGGGGTTAAATGTTATCTGACCATATTCGTTAGTTGTTAAATCATTTTTTATTTTTATCGGTTCAATATAACTTTTTTTAGATAAAAGCTCTGCTTGCTTCTGCACATATTCAAAATTGATTTCTTGTCTGCTCGAAGAGGCAGTGACTGTTTTACATCCATCGAATATGGTTACAATAGTAAGAAAAAATAATAATCTTGAGATCTTCATAATTTTTTTCCGGCTCATTTTTATAGTAAACATAAAGTGCAGTGTTCGTTTTTAAAAGGGAATAATATTTCCTTGCTTTAATTTAAACTCAAACCCGAAATAAGTAAATAAGCATTTTTATTATAGACATTTTATTATAGAAATGCTTAAATCTCTTATTTTTTCAAAAAAACGCCAAGAAGGTATATCGTAACTTCTCTAATTTTTAAGGAATTTTCTTGGTGCAACTTATGTGCATGAAGGTGGTTGGTTAGAACAATCTGGTAATATCTCTCAGTAAAGCAATATGGAAAATTATTCTGATTGTGGAACATTTTGGGAAGAAATGTAAGCTTGTCTGAAATATAGTATTTGGAGTTGTTAGATATTTTTGAAGAATTCAGGAGAATTTATGTCCAATACGGAGTTTGTGCATTTGCACGTGCACACCGATTACAGCGTGCTTGACGGGGCTTGCGCTATTTGTCATGATCAAAAGGATAAGGTCGACTTGGTAAAGCTTGCGCATCTTTATAAAATGTCGGCAATAGCAATGACAGACCATGGGGTTATGGGCGGCGCGATAGATTTTTACGAGCAGTTAAATGCCCACGCTCTGAAACCACTTATTGGCTGTGAAATGAATGTTTCTCCTACAAAATACAATGACAAAACTCAAAATACACCCAATATAAAAGGGTTTCATATTGTCCTTTTGGCCAAGGATTTTGAAGGGTATCAGAATTTATGTAAACTTGATTCTATAGCTAATCTTGAAGGTGTTTATTACAAGCCGAGGGTAGATAAGGAACTTCTCGCAAAATATTCAAAAGGGCTGATAGCCTTGAGCGCTTGCTTGAAGGGAGAGCTTGCGGTTAATATTCTGGCAGGAAAAATAAAAGAAACCAAGCACGCACTTCAAAATTATCTGGATATTTTCGGCAGGGATAACTTTTACCTGGAATTGATGGATCATGGAATAGAAGATCAGAAAAAAGTTAACAAAGAGCTCATATTGCTTGCCAGAGAGTTTAAGGTTCCGTTAGTTGCAACTAATGATGTTCATTACCTGAAAAAGGAATACGCTAAGTCGCACGAGCTTCTTCTTTGTATTCAAACTAATGCCACGATAAATGATGCCAAACGGCTTAAGTTTTCCAGCGACGAGTTTTATTTTAAGAGCGGTGATGAGATGCTGGAGCTTTTCAAGGAGATTCCTGAAGCTATAAAAAACACGCTGGAAGTGGCGGAAAAATGCAATCTTATAATCCCATTTGTTCCTGAAGTTAACCATTATCCTGTTTATGAACTGCCAAAGGGGAAAACTCAGAAAGAAAAACTCAAGGAAATTTGCCTCGAGAATCTTGATGACCGATATAGTTTTAAGTATGACGGTAAGAAAGAAACTCTCACGGCGGAACAACGAGTAATTATTGACCGAATGGAATATGAACTTGAAGTAATAGATAAAGCAAAATACTGCAGTTATTTTCTGGTTGTGTGGGATTTTTTAAAATATGCAAGGGAGCAGGGAATTCCGGTCGGCCCTGGACGTGGAAGTGGTGCCGGAAGCATTGTGGCTTACCTTTCCCGTATTACCGATATTGAGCCTCTGAGATACCAACTGCTTTTTGAAAGGTTTCTTAATCCTGAACGCGTAAGTCCGCCTGACTTTGATATAGATTTTTGTGAAAGAAGACGAAATGAGGTCATAGAATATGTGAGAGTCAAATACGGTGCGGACAGTGTTGCTCAGATTGGTACTTACGGTACACTAAAAGCCAAGAATGTCATAAAAGACGTGGGCAGGGCGCTTGGCCACTCTTTTGATCAGAGAAATATGATTACAAAATTGATGCCGAATGACCCTAAACTGACATTAGCTTCTTCCAGAGAAAATAATGAGGAGCTCAATAAACTCTTGAAAAATGAACCGTGGGTAGAGGAGATTTTTAAATATTCGGAACCTTTGGAGGGGTTGAATAGAAATACGAGTACTCATGCCGCAGGCGTTATTATCGGTGATCAAGAGCTTGCCACTCTTGTTCCTCTTGCCAGAGGTTCGGGTAGCGAAGAAATTGTTACGCAGTACCCAGCGGCGCCATGCGAAAGCCTAGGACTCCTGAAAATGGACTTTCTCGGGCTAAAAACCCTTACGATTATTCAAGATACTGTTGAGATAGTAAAAAAAACTAAAGATATAGACATTGACATAAGTAAAATATCCCTCGAAGATGAAAAAACATATAAACTGTTGAATAAGGGAGATACCATAGCTGTATTTCAGCTTGAATCTCCAGGAATGAGGGATTTGTGCAAGAGGTTTGGGGTCAGTAAAATCGAAGACATAATAGCTCTGATAGCCTTATACCGGCCCGGGCCGATGCAGTTTATCGGAGACTTTATACACAGAAAGACGGGCAGAGAAAGAGTAGAGTACGACCATCCAAAAATGGAGGAAGTTCTTAGGGAAACTTATGGAATAATGCTTTATCAGGAGCAAATAATGCAGGTGGTACAGGTACTTGCAGGTTTTACTCTCGGCGGTGCAGATATCTTAAGAAGGGCTATAGGAAAAAAGAAAGCCGACGTGCTTGCCGCTCAAAAGAAAGCATTTGTTGAAGGTTGTGCTAAGCATAATTCAATACCTGAAGAGAAAGCAAGTATCATTTGGGATAAAATAGAATTGTTTGCAGGGTACGGTTTTAATAAGTCTCACAGCGCGGCTTATGCTTTTCTTGCGTACAGAACAGCGTATCTAAAGGCTAATTTCCCTGTGGAATTCATGTGTGCAGTGCTCAATAGCGTAATTGGCGGTGCCGAAGACGTTGCGTTCTTCATAAAAGAGTGCCGAGAAATGGAAATAAATGTTTTGGGTCCTGATGTCAATATAAGCACAATGGACTTTACTGCTGATGGTTCGTGTATAAGATTTGGGCTTTCTGCGATAAAAGGTGTTGGCGAAGCTGCGTCAGGAGCAATAATAGAGGCTAGAAGCAAAGAAGGAAAATTCAAGGACATAATGGATTTTGCCGAGAGAGCCGGAAGGCAGCTTACATCAAAGGTTCTCGAAGCGTTGACCAGAACGGGTGCTCTTGATGCTTTTAAGTGTAAAAGATCACAGTTGTTACAAGTTATGTCTGATCTTATTCAGATAGCATCGCATAATGTGAAAGATAGAGAAGCAGGGCAGGGTAGTCTTTTTGACATGCTTGGAGATTCAGGAAGAATAGACAATTCTTCTTTGGACTTGAAGCTGCCGGATATACCAGAGTTAGACGAACAGAATATGCTTAAAGATGAAAAAGAATTGCTTGGTTTTTATGTGAGTGGACATCCGTTGGGGGAATACTCAAAGATAATAGATCTTTACTCTACTCATAATCTTGCAGAGTTAAAAACTCTTAGTGAGGTAAAGGTCAGGGTAGGCGGTATTATTTCTGACATGGAAATCAAAACATCAAAGAAAAATGGCAGTAAATTTGTCGTTTTGCACTTTGAAGACACTGTCGGAAATGTTGAATGCATTATTTTTAGCAATGCTTATGAACAGGTTAAGGATCTGCTTGTGCCTAATAAGCCTCTCTTTATTGAAGGATACATAGAAAATTCTGATTCCGAACAGGGCGGTAAAAATTCCAGTAAAATAACTGTTCAGTCTGTAATGACTATAGAAGAAGTTCAGCAGAAGTTTACAGAGGAAATACATATACATTTACATGAGGCAAGTACGACAATTGAAACGCTTAGAGATATTAAAGAATTATGCATGCTCCCTGAAAATAAAGGCGATGTAATTGTCATTCTTTGTGTTACTTGCGGGGATGGCGAAAAAGCATTTATTGAGGCAGGAAAGGAGTGCAATCTTGCCATGACGGAGGCTCTTTTGAATAAAATAAGAAGCTTAACAGGTGAAGATTCTGTAAAACTTAAACCTAATAAAAACCTGTCAAATGTTAAGAGTGGAAGGAATGAACGGTTTTTCAAACGTTCGACGAGTCAATACAAGTAAGTCTTAGACTATTATTCGTGGGAGAATGTCAGACAGGAAAGCAAAAACGGAAGGTGATTTTTAGAAGTGTCCTTACTTGAAAATTATATTTACAAGCTATTGCATTATTTTAAGAATATATTATACAATACTGCTACATGCGTGTAAATTTCTGAGAAGTGCATTCGTCTTTTAAGTAGTCAATAATGTTAGTACATATTTACTCAAGAATCTTATTAAACTATAAATAAAAAGTAAGGAGAAAAAATGAAAACAATGATTAAGCGGACAATCTACGTATCGAGTGCATTAGCTATGCTCGTACTGGCAACACAAAATCTTATAGCAATGGTAGATCCTTTAGACCATCCAGAAACCACAGCAAATATTGATGCAAAGAAGAAATTTGAGCAGTTTAAGTCCGAATTGAAAGGGAAGACTGCTAATGAGTTGAAAAAAACAATGAGTGATTCATTAGATAAATATGTAGAAGCAATTAATGCAGCAGAACGTGAATGTAGTATGATTATATATATATATAATTCGAATCCAGGTATGTTTACTTCCATTATAGACAATGCCTCCAAAGAAGTAGTACGAGGTATTATTAGCAATACAGATCTACCAAGTAGTAGTAGTTCTAAGGTATCCCCTTCTTATCTCCTTGGGCATAGTGATGCCATAGCCTCCATGCGTTCCCACTGGGATCCGGCCAAAATGTATAAATCTCTACAGCCCAGAAGAGCAGAGACTATTGAGGGCTTTGATGCCGCAGAATACCAAAAAGGATGGAAGGTTTTCACAGGAGAATAGGAGAGATAATATTTTATTAGTCTATTCCTGCTGTGTTTTACCAGTAGGAATTCTATATCTTAGTGATTTTCCTGATCCGGTATTAATAATCTGGTTAACATTCAACAGATCATTAGTCGAAATTTTAGAAAATTCCGGCGGATAACTTGAAGCATTGCGTCATTTTACAATCCTGATGTCTTTTGTCTGCCACTCTTTGCAAAATATTCAGCTAGGAGTTGCTCATAATGTTTGACAAATTGACAAACATTTCTATATTTAGTCATTTCATACAAGGGCATCCTTTCTTTTTTGAGAGTGAGGAAGTGTACTGTCTTTACATAAAACATTGCTCAAATTTTAAATAAAAAATATGGGGGAAAAGTGCTTTTCTCAAAACTTTTTTATATACAATATGTTAACTGTAAAATTAAACTAAAAATTTTTACAAAACGAAATAATAAATAAGGAGACAAAAAATGAAAAATAAATTAATAACAATTTTAACTGTCGTCGCCATATGCACAGGGACGGCGTATGCAGATCTTACGCCAATACCAAACTTTAAATCTGGTAAGAACCTAGTCATATATCGTGTAGTAGGTAACAATAAGGAGTCCATTTTCTTAAAGACTGTACAAGACATAGGTGGTAAAGTTGGAACGGCTAATTGTGACAAAACACTAATAAAAGAGGTTCCGAAAAGCGAAAGCGCATCTGCAGGCGTAGAACAAAGATTCAGTGCCACCATGATAAATACTTTAGCAAGTGAGGACTCCGATAAAGTTTGTGGTCTGGCCGTCTCCGTTGAAAGTGGTAACAACGAAACCCCCCTCATTGTTGTAAGAAACAAAGGGTTAGTTCCAGCTGGATATGATGCACAGCATGTCGAACTAAAGAAGGATTCTGTAAGTGAAATTAATAATGAATCGCACAGGCTTCTGGAATTTGAAGTTAAACTAGATAAGTTCTAAAGGAAAATACCATCCAACAACATCTAGATATATAGGAAGCGGTTTTATTTTAACGGAAGGGAGTAATCTCTTCCGTTGTTATTTTAAGCGCTTTAAATTCGCATCTTCACCAGAAGTAAAAAGTGAATCAAAATTGCAAAGGGATATTAATCAAAGGTCGGAAATACAGGGGCAAATGCCAGTTTAGGACTTATGCCCTTATTTCGGATTTCAAATTGTTTGCGTCATCATCCATCACCACGGAAATTTTCTTGAATTCAGCTTCCAGTTCTAAGAATGCATCAACTACGTCCGGGTCGAAATGTGTCCCTTTGCCCTCCATGACGATTTGGACTGTCTTTTCATGAGAAATGGCAGGCTTATACGGTCGTTTTGATGTCAGGGCATCATATACATCGGCTATTGCCATTAGCCTTCCGGAAATTGGTATCTCCTCGCCTTTGAGTCCGTAGGGATAACCTGTGCCGTCCCATTTCTCATGATGCGAAATGGCTATTTCCTTTGCAAATCTGAGGAATGAGTTCGACGTTAATCTTTTTTCTGATTTTGCTATAGCTTCGCTTCCTAGAAAGGCATGTTTTTTCATAATTGTAGACTCTTCTTCTGTAAGTTTTCCAGGTTTCAGCAAGATACTGTCTGATATGGCTACTTTTCCGATATCATGGAGAGGCGCAGACTGATAAATGAGATCAACTGCTTCATTTGTAAGGTAATTTTTGAATTTAGGGTGGTCTTTCAAGTGCAAAGCTAGGAGTTTTATATAATTCTGAGTCCTTCTAATGTGCAGACCTGTTTCAAGATCTCTGTACTCGGCAATTGACGCCATGCATTCAATTGTAACTTCCTTGGTTTGTGTCAATTCTCTTGTTTTTTCATTAATTATTTTTTCAAGATTAGCATTGAATATTTTTAGATCATCTCTAGTCTTTTTCAGCTCCAGATGAGTTTTTACGCGTGAGAGCAATTCCTGGGAATTAAAAGGCTTAGATACATAATCCTGAGCGCCTGCATCGAATCCTGCCAAGATCTGTCCGGGGTCTTTGAAAGCAGTCAAGAATATTACGGGAGTTTCCTTAAGGATCTCATTCTTTCGCATAGCCTTGCAAGTTTCATAACCATTCATTTCCGGCATCATAACATCCAGCAATACAATATCATAGTCTCCGGCTTCAAGCATGAGTTCAATAGCCTGTTTTCCATTCATGGCATATCCGACGGTATAATTAGTTGATTCTCTGAGCATATTGCCAATAAGTCGAATATTTTCCATATTGTCATCTACAACCAGGACTTTGAAAGATTTTTCATCCATATTTTTGACGCTCCAACTTTTAAAATCCTAAATCCTTTCTATTCCTTGCTGGCTTCTCCATTCGCCAACGCCTTGATTCTGAGTATGATTACAGGGAATATTTTGAGAGTATTTGATAATTTGCCTATATCAAAATTGTCCGCATGAACGCACAAATCATGGGCAAAAGAAGTCAAAATACCAGAGGACATGCTTTTGGCGAGGTCTAATAGGTCATGGCCGAATTTTTGAGTAAGATCAAACACCTGTTTTTTGGATATGTCATAATAAACGGGAAGGAACTTATTTTCCAGAATATTTGTCAACTCGGAAGCAAGTTTTTTCTCATCTTCAGTAGTATCCTTTATTACGTTTGCAACTTTATCTTTTTCAGGGGGGTGAGTTTCTGAACCGATTTTATATTTCAGGAATTTCTTCAGAGTCTCTGTGAGATTTGAAATAAGCAGTGGTTTTGCTAGAAAACAGTCAAATAATTTCAGATTTATCGGATTGTTCTCATCAATTGAAACCTCTGCGGAAAGTGCGATAACTGGTATTGATTTTGTAAGTTCATCCTCTTTTATAATTCTTGCAGCTTTATGGCCATCCATTTCCGGCATTTTCAAATCCATAAAAATCACATCAGGCAGGTGTTTGCGAGCCATTTCCACTGCTTCCAGTCCGTTGGATGCTTCTATTATTTTAACAGAGGAATTTTCGAAAAAATCAATAAGGAGTTTCCTGTCATCAGCATTGTCATCGGCAACGAGTATAACTGCTTTACTAAAGTGTGTGTCAAAAGCATCTAAATAAGAGTCTTCGGAAATAATAAACTTATCTTTATTGACAGTCACATCAGAAAAATATACGGTAAATACGCTGCCCTTGCCGGGGCTGCTGAGTACACTGATCTTTCCGCCCATTATTTCAGTTAATCTTTTCGATATGGCCAGGCCAAGTCCGGTTCCCCCGTATTTTCCAGTTTTCTGCCCTGGCTGCTGTTGGAACTCATCAAATATGAGGCTCTGTTGTTCTTCGGATATTCCGACTCCTGTATCTTTTACAGCAAAGATCAGGTCTATTTTATTGTCGCCTTTATATTTTTCGCGCACGGTGACAGTTACGCTTCCTTTGTCGGTGAACTTGATAGCGTTCCCTATAAGATTGAAAAGAATTTGACGGATTCTGGTCTCATCTATAATAAGTGTCTGTGGAAGATCCTTGTGTGCATCTATCTCAAATGAAATATCTTTTTCTCTGGCCCTGTCCCCGAACATCTCTTGTATTCCTTTAAGCAGCATCAGAATATTGACAGGAGCGTATTGTAATTTCATTTTTCCGGCTTCGATTTTGGAGAGGTCAAGAATGTCATTGATAATGGTCAGGAGGTTTTTGCTGGCATTTCGGATGACATTGAGCTGCGAACGCTGTTTTTCATCGTGCATAGAAGAATAAAGCAGATCCGAAAAACCTATAATGGCATTCATCGGTGTGCGGATTTCATGCGACATATTGGCTAGAAATATGCTCTTTGCTCTGGTAGATTCCTGAGCCTGATCTCTGGCGATTTTCAGTTCCGCTGTACGCTCATTAACCAGTTCTTCCAAATGGTCGCGATGTTTGACTATTTCCTCTTCTACTTCAGCAGCATATATGACTCGGATGACTGTGCTGCTAAGACTTAAAAATATGCGGTACTCAGTCTCAGAAACTGCTTTCTTTGAAAAACAGGCCATTACTCCTGATGGTTGCTTACTACTCTGATCTATCAATTGAACTCCCATAAAAGATCTTAATCCCAGATCCTTTGCCCAATCGTGATCATGTATGCGGAGATCATTTACTACATCATTCGTTAAAAATGACGGTTCCTCTCCTTCGGCGAGTCTTCCGATCTTATAGCATCCCAAAGGTACTCGCGCATGCATTCCCCCGACAGTGCTGGTATATCGACCTGAGCTGGATACAAGGTGAAGACACTTATTTCTAAAATAGCAGGCATGATTACCTTCTGTGATGGTGGCATGCGGACAACCTGTGGAGCATTGGTCTCCAGGTTTTATAAGCCATATCCTGGCAAAGTCTGCATCAAAAATATTAATAATTCCGTCGGTTATCAATTTGAGCTTATTCTTCAGAGTATCATGCAAAAGAAGCAACTGTTGAAGCTCATTAGATTTCTTAACGCGTTGTTCTTGTTCTTTGCGTTGGGTAATATCCTCTCCGGAGCTAATGATTGAAACAATATTTTCACCATCCATTAGCGTACTATTGTGCCATAAAATCAGTTTTTCAGAACCATCCCTGGTCGTTATTAGGTTTTCATGAGATCCACTATAGGATTCTTCACCCTTAATTAATCTATGGAATATGGATCTTACATCACTTCTTAATCTTTCAGGGATACAGGTGTCAAACCAATTTTTGCCTTCAATATCTTCTTTCGAATAGCCCAAAATTTCACAGCCTTTTTCATTTACAACTTCGATCCTTTCATTTGGATTTATAATGATCATAAAGACTGAGGCTGTCTCAAAATATTTTTGCGCTTTATCCCTTTCCTGTTTAAGCACAGATGTAGATTCATTTAAGTCTTCAAGAATATTAAGAGTCGCTTCCTGTGTTAATTTCAACTCCTGTTCCTGCTTTCTGCGCTCGCCAATTTCGTTCTCAAATTTTACTAAGGATGTGGTATTTTTGCTCAGATCCAAAGCCATGTCTTCAATTGTTTTTGCAAGTATTCCAAATTCATCGTTATAGATAATTTTTGGTTTGAACTCAAAGTTCCCTTTTCCTATGGCTTTTGCACCTTTAAGCAACTCGTTAATCGGGATAGTCAATAATTTCGAAATGAAATTAGCGATAAATAATGAAGATAGTACAAGAATCACGGTAAAGATTAGCATTATTTTTCTTAAATAATATGCCGGGTAAAAAGCTTCAGCCTCATCCATCTTTATTACAAGCCCGGCTTTTAATAAAGGAATGTATCTCCACGCAGCAAGTGCATTTTTACCGCGATAATCAAGTGCTAATGCACTTCCGTCTATTCCCTGAACGGCATTTGACATGGGAACAGCTTTATAACTGTTTAAAGGAATTCTATGATCGATCTGAGATTTATCATTATAACGCATTGGAGAGAGGAAGATAATACTATTTTCCTCTTTCATTCCGAGTAAACATTCGCCTGTTTCCCCAAGAGTGCTTTTGTTGTAAAAAATCTTATTGATTGTTTCTATGTCCACTTCAAAGGCCAGGAACCCTTCAAGTTTATTATCATTATCTAAGACAGGGGAAACAAGCACGATTTCATACTTATTATCATATTTAAAAATATCCGAACCCCATATTCCTTTGCGCCATTTGATTGAGTTTTCTTCAGACCACATAGGAACTAATTTTCCCAGTTCCATCACATTGTGTCTTTCGGATGCCGAATAGACTATTCTTCCTTCAGTATCAATAAGAATCAAATCAAGAATTTTTTTCTCTTTGACAAATGACTTGTACAAGCTATTATCGATAATTGCAGTGGATTTTATGAATGAAGGATTGTCTCTGTCATTTATATGTTTAGACAATATCTGTAGATTTGATCTTAGAAGAGTTGCATTTCTAAAAATGTTTAAATCTAATTTTAAATTATTGATGCCATCTGTTATATTTGTTGCGATGCTATCTACTTTTAGATTCAGCTCAGCTAACCTATCAGTTTCAATATAATTTTTGGCTTCAAAGTACAGGATGAAACTAACTATCAGTACAGGAATAACGACAACAAGTATGAACGCTGTAAAAAATTTGTTTTTTATTTTCATAGGATTATCGACTCGTTAAAATCCAAAAAATCTTTTATCACCCTCAATTCCACGTACAAATCATTAGCCAACACAGCTTCACTCTTTTTTCTCCAGTTCCTGCTCCAACTTCACATTTTTTTCTTTTAGCTCTCTCATCTTTAACTCTCTTTCAACCGAAATCTTACCGAGTATTTCCAGCTGACGCATTCTTTCTTTTAAATTGCTTTCCGACTCCTTCCTCTCTGTGATGTCATATACTATTCCATTTTGAGAAATTATATTCCCATGGTTATCTTTTCCAAAGGTAAATCTATCTTCTACCCAGCGTATTGTCCCGTCCTTCCTGATTATGCGGTATGCAACAATCCCACCCTGAGAGTTAGACTTTGCATCGGATATGACAGCAAGCATGCGGTTTTTATCCTCGGGATAAATTATTTTTACCCAAAGAAACGGATCATCAATCAAGTTCTTAACGCTATACCCAGAAATATGTTCTATAGATTTATTGATATAAGTTGTCTTAAGGGTTTTATAATCATAGACGTAAACTACTTCTGTAAGCGTTTCGGATAAAATGCGATATTTTTCTTCAGAATTACTGAGTTCTTTTGTTTTCTTTTTAACCTGTTTTTTCAGAAAAAAAGCTACCAGCGTTGACGCAATGATAGAAATGGCAAAAAGGATTTCAAAAAGATATTTTATTGCGTCTTTTAGATCAATATGCCTTTCTGATGGGAACCATTTTTCAAAGAGCCTGTCAAAAGTCTTGTCATTAAAAGCAATTACTAGCCCTTGGTTAAGTTTTTGAATAAGCTCTTCTCCTGCCTGGTTCCTTGGAACCGCGAAACAGAAGTTCTGTTCAAATCCTTTAATCTCTCTTCCCAGAGGCATATATATTTCGTCCTTGGCTATTTCACTACCTCCTAGAGATTTGATATTTTTCAGTGAAAGTTCTTTTATAATTGTGATGCCTACAAGTTTTTGAACAACAATGGCATCATGTTTGCCTTCGGATAACTCTTTAAATGCTTCAATGTAGGTTTTTGTGGTAAAGACTTTGTCTGTAGTCCTTTTTCCCAGCACATATTCATGGGCACTGTCACCTTCCATGACAATAACCTCTTTGTCTTTTAGATCAGCTTCAGATTTAATGTCTGTATTCTCTGACCTGACAAAAATCCCGCCGTAAAGAACAAGGTATGGAGCTGAGAAATCTAAATATTTTTCCCTTTCCTTAGAATATCCTACTAAGGGAAGGACATCGAGCCTACCATCTATAAGTTCCTTTTTAATTTCTGCCCACGGTCCAACTTTGAAGTCAATATCCATGTTCATTTTTTCTGCGACATATCTGAGCAGTTCCACAGAGAAACCGTCGGCTTTACCGTCTTTTGTTACTATACAGTATGGAGGATAGTCATATTCGCTTGCTGAATGAAGAAGATTTTTTTTGTTTTCAGAAGTAGCATGAAGCCAGTTTAATGGCAGCATAACTGAAAGTACAAATACAAAAATATTCTTATTTATTTTTTTCACTTAAGGGTTCCTTAAATTTTTTCCTCTTCCTAGGTAAATAAAAGTTCAGTTAAATATGTTGCCAGACTCAAGACTGTTGATTTCCTTTTTTTAGCATTTTTCGGTTCCGACAAGCAGAACCCTTCACTTAAATCATAATTTCGCACATCGTTCGTAGTTGGTAGGGCGACTTCGCCGAGGGCGCCGTATGTCGTATAGATTAGGGTAGTGCGGTTCCTTTAGCCATCCGTTTCAGCGAGGTGCCGTAAACTATCGGACAGCTCGGCGAGCTGTCCCTACCCAGACCACCAACTACGAACTACTCACCACGAACCATTCTTCCCTTTCTTCAGTTCCTCGATCTTTTTTTTAAGCTCAATCATCTTTATTTCTCTTTCAACTGCGGCCTTATTGAAGATTTCCAAATCATGTATTTTCTTCAATAGCTCTTTTTCTGATTTCTTAATCTCGGAGATATCTCTCCATACGCAATGGATAAGAGTTTTGCCTTGATATGAAATAGGAGTCAGTGAAACTTCAACAGGAAAATCCTGTCCGTTCGCCTTTGTATGTATCCATTCAAAGCGATAATAACCTTTCTCTAATGCCGCATCTATCATGGCATTTGCTTTTTCTATTGAAGAACTGCCGTCAGGTTGGAATTCCGGCGAAAGTTTTGATGGATGCGTCATCAAAAATTCTTCTTTGTTTCTGTATCCCAACATTTCTACAGTTGCATTGTTGCATTCGATAAATGTGTTTTTATCAATAAGAAGTATCGCATCTTTACTAGTATGCAGGAGATTCATAAACTGCTTTTCAGATTTCTTTTTATCTTCTTGCAGCCCTTTATTTACTAGAGCGTTGCCAATGTGCTTAGCTGTGCCTTCCATGGCCTCAATAAGAGAGAGGTTGAAGAGGTTTTTCCTATATCCATTGAGCTGCAGCAGTCCAATTATTTTCGCATTTGCGCGAATCGGTATAAGAGCCACGGATTCGTAACCTTCTTTGTTGCACCGATTGCGTATTGTATTGTTCAGACCATCCTTGGTCGTAGTAGTCAGATTGGTAGTACTGTTAGTCCAGAAGCTGCCGCCCCTGGTAAAGAATGGCAAATCAGGATTGGTGCGTCCTGACAGGATCTTTCCGCATAGACATTCCAATTTTACCGTTCCGTCAATCTCTCTGCAAATGCTGCCATCACTGTTGTGGACAAGCAATGAATTTTCCGTAAGCAGAAACTTGAGGGGGAATCCATCCTGTTCAAAATATGGAAAGTCATCGTCACTTTGCAGTCGAATTCCGATCGCATCGCAAAGTGTCATTTCTTTCACAACGACAAGGATACGATGAGCTGTATCATGAAAGTTATCTGATTCGCCGATTATCCTAATGACATTTTCAGAAAGACACTGAAAAAATTCTGCTCGTTTAATTATTGTGATATCCTGGATAGATCCGACGATTTCAACAAGTTGACCATCTTGATTTACGACTTGATGCCCGATATGCGCCAGATATTTTATGCTGCCGGTTTTTGAAATGATCCTGTACTCATAATAAATTGTAGGGTCAGGCATGAGTTTTAATTGTCTATTAGTCAGTGCTTCAACGCATTCTCTATCATCGGGAAAAATATACTGCAAAAACTCTTCGCATGTCGGATTTGGTGCGTCAGGTGGTAGACCAAATATTATTTTTGTCCCTTTTGACCACGTAATATTCATACTTGTCAAATCAAGGGTCCAAAATCCAATTTTTGCTAAAATCTGCGCCTCGTCCAATTTAATTAGATTACTATGTAACTTCTGTTTAATTATCTCTTGCTCAGTGATGTCATCAATGACATGGACTATTCCGGTCATGCTGCCTTCATTATCAAAGACAGGATCAACTGTAACTTGCAGGAACTTGTCACCTACTGTCAGAACATGGGTTGCCCTTTTTCCCCCTTTTTTACTGGTTAGGACAGGACACTCAGCAATCGGACATTGAGTGCCATGGACTATTTCCCAGCAATGACGACCTATAATTTCATCTGCAGTTCTACCAAGAAATTGTTCTGCGGCTTTATTGCATCGCAGAATTATAAACTCGGTGTCCATAAGAAAGACACAGCTTGCAATTGAATTAAAGGTTGTATGCCACTCTTTTGCCTGTAATTCAATTTTTTCTTCTGCTTTTTTGTGTTCGAGTTTATGCCTAGCTGTCTGTAATGCCCTGGAGATAGCCGATTCGAGCCTTTCGAGACGGTCTTTCATGAGATAATCATAAGCACCCTTCCTGAGGGTTTCTACCGCAACATCTTCTCCGATAGTTCCGGATATTATTATAATAGGAACATCGGCGCACATCTCTTCGGCTATCATAATAGCTTCAAGCGCATCGAAAGAGGGCATGCGGTAATCGGACAAAATGAGATCCGGATTGCAAATCCTCAGCGCTTCATTTTAGGAAGTTTCAGGTCAAGAAGAATCAATTTGGGAGAATTGGATATATTTCTTCCTTCGTATTTTCCTGTGCACATTATAAGGTCGAGAGCCTCTACTCCGTCCTTGACCCAGCAAACATTATTACCAATGTTGTTTTTCCTGAATGCTCTGAGCGCAAGCTCTGCATCATTGGGATTATCCTCAACTAAAAGTAGTTCTATAAGATCATTATTTTTCATAAATCTTCCTGCTTTATTTTTTTGGCAATGTAAAATAAAACGTCGCACCTTCTCCTATTTTTCCTTCGGCCCATACTCGTCCGCCGTGACGAGTAATAATGCGCTTGATAATGGCAAGTCCTATTCCTGTTCCTTCAAATTCTTCTGTCGAATGAAGCCTATGAAATATAATGAAGAGAGTATCAGTATATTTTGCATCGAACCCCGCGCCGTTGTCTTTAACATAATAAACATTCTCCTCATTCTCTTCATATCCGCCAGCTTCTATTCTTGCTTTCATCACATTTCTTGTAAATTTAACGGCGTTGTCAAGAATATTCACGAATACTTGCCGAATCATCGAGGCATCG
>JAJXWI010000032.1 GCA_021781705.1 bacterium
TGAGGATCCCCAAAAAAATAGATGGTGCTCCGGATTGTGTAGTGGAGCTTTCTCCTAAAAGTTTTTTAGACGGTGAGGATGTTAAGGTTTCTAAAGATAGACTCAAAAATAAGGACATAAAAAGCGGAGATGTGAAATATTATGAATAAGATACTTAAAATTAATTTAAAAGATGTAACTTATGATCATAAAAACGCATCTGATATTCTGAATAAGGCGTGTTCCAGGGCTTGTCTTATGCGAGTTTCAGGCGGGTTTAAATTTGGAGATAATTTAATATTCTGCTTGGATGAATCGGCGAAAACTGAGGCTGTTTCCGAGAATTATATTATTGCTCCCATAAACAGTTTGTCTGAAGATGATATAATTGGGGAAATAAACTCAAGATACACAAGCGGGTTTTTGACGATTTTTTGTTTCGAACTTAATGATAAGCTTTGGGGAGTCTTTTCGAAAAGGATTTCAGTTTGAAAATAATAATATTGGAAACTTGCATTTTTAGTTAATTTAGATTATTGTCTAAATCTCTTTTATTTTTAATGTTATGTTATATAAAATCTAAAAAAAAGAATTTGGAGATTCAAAATCATGAGAAAAGATATCCATCCGAAATACGGAGATGCGAAGATCAATTGCGCATGTGGTAAAGTGTGGGAAACAAAATCAACTATACCAGACCAAAAAGTTGGTATTTGTGCGGCTTGCCATCCGTTCTTTACCGGACAGCAGAAACTTGTTGACACCGCTGGACGCATAGAAAAATTCCGTAAGCGCTACGGGATGAAGTAAAAACTTATTTTTTACGGGTTTAATACGGATTCAATTTGAATCCGTGTTTGTTTTTGTAGGGAATAAAATGAATCCTGCCGAAATTGCTAATTATATAAATGCTCAAAGAGAGCGATTTTCTCAGCTGGAAAAAAGACTCTCTGACCCTGCTATTTTTACAAAACAGAATGAGTATCGGGAAGTTTCCAGAGAACATCAAAAACTTTCTTCGTTGTTAAAGCTTTATGACCGGTGGAACTCTGCCATATCTGAGATTAAGGAAAACGAAGAAATAGTAAAGGTGGAACCTGACGAAGAAATGCGGCAGATGATTCTTTCTGAAATAGATAAGCTTAAAGCTGAAACGTCCGAGATTGAGAATAAGGTAAAAATAGCCTTGATCCCGCCTAATCCCAATGACAATCGTGATATTATTGTGGAGATAAGACCAGCTGCAGGAGGGGATGAAGCGGCTTTATTTGTGGGAGAACTCTATCGCGCTTATAGTAAATTTGCTGAAAGTAAAGGATGGAAATGCGAGACATTAGATTTTAATGCCGGTACTCTTGGCGGTATCAAAGAAGTTGTATTTTCTATTTCAGGCAACGATGTATATTCCTATATGAAATACGAATTTGGTGTGCACCGAGTTCAAAGAATCCCGACGACCGAAGCAGGGGGAAGAATTCATACCTCTACAATAACTATCGCAGTTTTGCCTGAAGCGGAAGAAGTGGAGATGGAAATTAAACCGGATGATTTAAGATTTGACTATTTCAGGTCATCAGGGCCAGGCGGACAAAATGTAAATAGAACCGATTCTGCAGTAAGGGTAACCCATATTCCTACGGGCATAAGTGTGGCGTCTCAACAGGAAAAATCCCAGCATAAAAATAAGGCTATAGCCATTAGAATTCTTAGAGCAAGACTTCTTGAATCAAAACAACAAGAAGAAGCAACAAAACAAGCCGACTCAAAACGCAAGCAAATAGGTACCGGTGACAGAAGTGAAAGAATAAGGACTTATAACTTTCCCCAAAATAGAATCACAGACCATCGATTTGGAGTTTCTGTTTTTAATATTCCTGGTGTGATGAACGGAGAATTTGAGCCTATGTTTCAGGCTATAATGATGGCAGATAGCGAGAGAATAATTAATGATTTATTGGTCAAATAATACCCTTAACCGCATTTAAAAATAGTTTTAAACAATCTTTGTTGTACTTTTGTTTTTTTAGAAATGTCATAAACTAACAGAAGTAGGGGTTTTCTTTTAATATCAATCAATAACATAAATTATGAACTAATGCGCAGGTATATATTTTTCTCATCATTTCTTGCCGCTTGCTTTCTTCTGGCAAGCATAGGATTTTCAGATACTCCTGTGACCGTGACAATAGTAAAAAAACTCACCCCCGTGGACGCTTATTTTACGGGAAAGGTGGAATCTGTGGAGTCTGACACCCTTGGATTTGGCGTAGATAGAGGCGTTGTCGCCGAGACTAAGAAAGGTGGTGATATAATTGTTGCTTCTGTCTACAACAGAGATGGTTCAATTGCTAAAAAGGGTACGGTTGTTTCCAGGCTTGTAAATGATAGACAGCATGCCGCTTATCAATTAGCACTGCTCGATTATCAAAACGCTAAAGACACCTATAATCGTAATTTAAAAATACAAAAATCGATAAGCAAAAAGGACTTTGAGAATGCCAGAGTAAAATACCTTAAGACCAAGGCTGAAGTACTCAGCGCTAAGGCTGATCTGGATGGGACCGAAATAATAGCTCCTTATGATGGTGTAATTACAGCTATTGGCAAAGGTAATGTAACTGTGTCTGGAAAGCCTATAGATCGTGTAGTTTCTGTTACAAGAATGAATCCTATGTTAGTTAAGATTCCATTTACTAGTGAAATAGTTGATGTAGTAGGTAAGAGCAATCTTGTTCGTGTTTATCCAGATAGCAAATCTGAAGCTGTTCCAGCTTGGGTAGAAACGGGAGACCAGAACACTATTTATGCCTATGTACGTAATGAAATGTGTTCTACCAATGCGTCTCTAACGCCGGAACAACAAAAAATGCCGAAAGCATATATGCTTTTTCCAGTTATGCATTTTTATGATGGAAATTTTCTCGCACATAACATTGAAAAGGATTCTGCTCTAAAGGATCTATCTGATTTCGATAAGAACTTACTGTCTGTCCCCGCCCGAGCTGTCCATAAAGATGATAAAGGAGAGTATGTATGGCGAGCTATAGGGCAAGTAGCTATGGATAAAAATAAAGGTATAGATCCTGACTTTACAGTAGAAAAATCTTATGTTAAGACGGGTAAACTAAAGCGAGAATTCAACTATGGCGCGAATGTAGCTTTGACGGCGATAGACCTTGAAGATGCCGGAAGTTTGAATGTTGGTGATATTTTAATTCTTTATGGAGACAAGAGTATACAGGATGGAAATAAAGTTGTTTACGGCAAAATTGAGTGGCTGTTTCTGCCAGGAGAAACTGTAAAAGTTGAGATTCCGGCTTTGACAAAACCTGCCTTTTATGTTCCTTCAACCTGCATTGTGCATGAATCCGAGGGATTCAACTTTGTTTATGCTGTGGAAAATGGGAAGGCAAAAATGATAAAAGTCAAACTTACTGGTCTTGTTGATGAGACATATTCTGTTGAAGGTATCGGTATTAAAGAAGGTACTAAACTTATTGTTTTTAAGAATAAGAAACAAGTTGTTGATATGTATGACTCTTGTCCTGTTGAAGTGAAAGAAACTATTCCGCCTTGTGAAAAGATAGAACACCAGCGTGCTACCCCAATAATTCCATATGAACAACTTACATTCTTTTAAATGAAAGATTTTGCCAGAATAGGTTTATCTGCCGGACTTAATACAGGGAAAAATGATGCGCCGCGCGAAAGGGGCAAGGCGTATGTGATGAATGACTACATTGAGTCTGTAGTCAGAGCAGGGGCGGTTCCGGTAATGTTGCCGGTATTGTCAGATAATGGGTTGGCAGAAAAACTTTTTGACATGGTTGATGGATTGATTCTGACAGGCGGCGGAGATTTGGATCCTTTTTTTTATGGAGAAGATCCGCATGTAAAATTGGGAAGCGTTTGCCGGCTGAGGGATGAATTTGAATTTAAACTCCTCGATTTTGCGGTAAAAAAAAATATTCCGGTGCTTGGCATCTGCAGGGGGCATCAGCTTATTAACGCTTATTTCGGCGGGACTCTTTATCAGGATATTTCCTTATCCGAAGGATCATGGATAAAACATTCTCAGGAAAAACTGTTCGATTATGTTGAGCATAAGGTTCAAATACAAAAGGATTCGTGGCTTGGCTCCTTTCTTGGCACTGATGTGTCGATAAACTCTTATCACCACCAGTCAGTAAAAAAACTTGCGAACGGCTTTAAGGTTACAGCTGTTGCAATGGATGGAATTATCGAGGCAATGGAAAAAGAAGATGAACACCTTTTCTGTGTCGGTGTTCAGTGGCACCCTGAAAGAATGTCTCAGGACAAGCCATCAATGCAGCAAATATTTAACGAGTTCATAAAAGTCTGCAAAGAAATATTATAATTATTTAATAAGGATGAATGATTGAAATTTATTTTTGGTAAATTAAAAGTCGAAACATAAGTAAATAAGATGAAAGAAATGAGTGTCCGCAAATCGGCATTTTCTGCTATGTTTCTTATTTGTCTAGTGTTGATTCCAACAATTTCAAAATCGCAAACATTATGTTGCGAGTTAACAAATAAAAACATAAATTGCAAAATCTTTCCTGAATCCCTGCAAGTATTAGTCAACGAAGAGATTATATCAGCTCCGCAATCCAGAACAGGAATAGAAAATCTGATACAGCGCAACAATCATATATCCTTCGATAGAGGAGGATGCAAGATTAATGTATCTCTGGAAAAAGAATACCTAAATATTCTTTTTAATCTGAAGATGGAATCAACTCTTACATTTCCTGTAATAAGCAATGCCAATAGCTTTTTGCTGCCAATTGGTGAAGGACTTTTCTTTCCTGCAAAAGACCAGACTGTAATAAACTACTTCATAAAACAGGATGTGAAAAAAGTTGTCGAGAAGTTTTCCATGCCATTTTTTGGAGCAGTTTTTGGGAAATATTCGTCAGTTTACATCCTCGATAACGCGGACAACATAAATTACAGCTTTACAAAAGAACCAAACGGAACAAAGTTGTCATTTACGCACGAATCTATAGATATACCTAAACTGCAGCAATTTTCATACAGAATATATATTTTTGAGGGCGACATAGTAACATTGTCAGCAAAATTTTATCGCGATTACAAGATTTCTAAAAGTGAATTCAAAACACTAGCCGAGAAGGCAGAAAAAAAACAAAATATAAAAAAACTATATGGGGCACCGTTCATATATTTATGGGGTGATGAGCTTGTTTCAGAGGACAATGTTAAATGGAAACAATTACAGCGAATAATTAAAAAAGAACTCGCAAAGCAGGGACCTAACCCTACAAAATATTTCAGTTCACTTTTAGATAGGAGCAATTCCTTTACAAATATAGGGAAACAGGATTATGTTTCAAACTATGACAAAACTTCATTTGACTCAGATTTAATTGCGCTTGCCGAAAGAAAAGATCTTTATAAGGAAAACATATTCAATAGTACAGAACTCAATTCTGAGGTTAAAAGTTATCTTAACAAAGGTGTAGACAATTTGAATCAGATGGAAACCATCCAGTTTAACACTAACTTAATACAATCAGTCTATAAAGATTCTATGGCTCCTGTAGGCGAATGGGGGAACGGGGTTTCTGTTTATATGATAGACCAGCTGCATAAATCTGGAATAAACAAAGCTTGGTTTGGAATCAATGACGCTTCTCTGTCATATTTTCACCCTCAAGCCATTTCTATGGCTAACAGAGGCGGATACCTTATTGCTCCTTATGATTCGTATCACTCTATAACTGTTAATAAAGAAGATTTGGGGAAAACCTCATATTTTGAAGATAGATTATTGTATGATGATGCAACAGTAATCAAACGAGATGGTACTTATAATTCGGGTTTTTTAGGCAAAGGGAGAATTTTGAATTCAACGCTGTTATTGCCGACAGTCAAGGAAAGAATCAAAAGATATTTTGATCAGGGAATAGAATTTAACTCTTGGTTTGTCGATTGCGACGGAGCCGGAGAGTTATATACCGACTATTCAAAAAAACATCAGATGTCAGAGAGAGAAGATGCCGCAGCCAGAAATTCCAGAATGAAATGGATAGGGGATGAGTTTGGGGCTGTTGTCGGAACAGAAGACGGCAAGGACTATGTCGCCGGAAATATAGCTTTCGGTCATGGTGTAGTAACTCCAGTGTGGTGGAACAGCAGAGACATAGATGTGGCAAAGAACAAAACATCAGAGTACTATTTGGGAGAATACTACAGTACATCAGGAATTCCCCCTAGGTACATAAAAAAGACTAAACTCAAGCCTGAAATCAAACACATATATTTCAATCCTAAAATCAAAGTCCCGTTATTTCAGTTGGTTTACAACAATTGTGTAATCCCATCTGATCACTGGGAGGAAGGCATATTGAAATTCTCGGAAGTTACTAAGGTGCGATTAATTCAATGCGTTTTGTTTAATGTTCCGCCACTCTTTCATTTGGACAGACAGCAATGGGAAAAAGACAAATATCTGATAGTTTCATTCCTGAAATTCTGGTCTCCGTTGCATGAAAAGCTTGTGCAAATGGAAATGACCGATTTCAAATACCTTTCAGACGACCGACTTCTTCAAAAAACGACTTTTGGCGACGGAACTGAAATTATTGCAAACTTCGGCGACGGACAGACCTTTTTTAAGGACATGACAATTCCGCCTATCTCCGTGATTGTAATAGAAAAAGAGAGGAAAGAAACCTATTCTTCCCCTGATTAAGTCAATTTTAACTTCACGCCGAGTGAGTAATGAGGATGAAATTTAAGTAGAACATATCAGAATCAGAACGGACGGCAGGGTAGGGTGAGGGTAGTTGAAGATGATAGAGATGGGTGTAGAATTATCTCTTTGGCACGATTAATGATCTGGTATTTCGATTCCTTAACCACCAACTAAGCTCCACGAACTACGAACTACCTTCCCTTGTCTATGTGAATATCTTTTCTCTGGAAAGTCGGAATGTCCATATCCTGGCCTTCTATTATGGTCTGCATAGTACTTGTGAATATTCCTCTGCTTGTCGTTCCCAGTGGTAGTTCCATCTGGTCTTCGTCCTGTTTTTTTAGACTTCTTATTTGGCGTATTATTGAAGTATGAGAGAGCTGTTTTCCCACGCCATGATAAGTTTGAGCGCCCTCAGGAACTGCAGGCGATGCTGCTTTATCGTAGGAGATTGGAATTACAGTTAATTGGATTTTTCCGTTATATGCAGGGTCAGTGTTTGCTCCGACCGCGATTTCAGTTTTTCCTCCTGCCATTTCAGTAATTTTATCCAGTGCATATTTCATTTCGCCTATGGTAAGGTCTGTCCCTCCCGTAAGAGATATGATTAAAGCGTCTGCATTTTTTAATCTTTGCCTGCCGCCAAGCAGTGGAGAATCGAGAAGGTCGTCCAGCGCTTCTTGTGTACTGTCTTTGCCGGGCATTTTAGCCGCAACGCCTATTCCTATGCCGCACTCAGCTTTTGCTTTTGTAATAATATTATGAAAATCGCACAAATCTACGGCTATTGAGCTATTGCATCTGAGAAGCTCAGCTATTCCAAGAACAGCTCTGGCAACTTCAATATTTGCTTCATCAAAGGCTTTTTCGAAAGGGGTGGATGCCGGCAATGTGGAGTATAAGAGGTCATTCGGGATCGGAACTACGGTATATGGAGTTCTCATCAGATTGATGATCTGGGTTTCCGCAATTTCGCGCTTGCTATGGCCTTCAAAGCTGAAGGGAACAGTAACAATTAGAATTACAGGGATATTTTTGTCTTTTGCAAATCTGGCAACGGCAGGTACTCCGCCGGTAGCAGTTCCCCCTCCAAATCCCCCGACTATAATTAACAGAGATGCATCGCTGATAAAATCTTTCACGGCTATATTGGATTTGTGGGCAATAGCCCGTTCCCCCTTAATAATATTTCCGCCGCAACCGAGGCCTTTAGTCCACTCTTCGCCTACTGTGAACTTGTTTTTCAGTGAGGCTTTATCTATAGACGTTGTATCAGTATCTACAGCTGCTATTTCGAGCCATGAGGATTCTTGATGCAATGCAAGTTTATCAACTATCTTGACTCCCGCGCTCCCAAGCCCTATGACTTTTACTTTTTCTAATATGCTGGACGTGGTTTTTTCTGGAGCTGTGATAATAGTATTCATTGTTTCATTGCCCCCCAGACTTTTTTAAACATGGTTGAAATCTTGTGATCAAACTTATTTACCAGAGAACCATCACCGGCTTCCATTCTTGCCTGTACATCTTTCTTAGCATATCTGAGAATTCCTAGGGTTGTTATGTTGCCCGGATCTTTCAACAGGTCATCAGGTCCGCTCAAATCTAACGGAGTACCGACTCTGACGGGTATTTCGAATATAGACTCGGCGATATCGACAGCGTACGACATGTTGGCTATTCCACCGCACAGAATTATCCCATTGCTTAGCAGCTTCATTAGTTTTTTAGCTTTTATTCTGTTGTAGATTACCTCGAACATTTCCTTTATTCTGAGCTCTATTATTTTTTCTATTGAAGCAATGGGAATTTGTCTGGCGCTAAAAGCACTCTGGATATCTATTGTACCGTGGCCATCTTCTTTTCTGGCTATGTGGCTATGGTTTATAATTATATCCTTGGCTTTTGCAATATTGACGTCAAGGCCAAGAAACAGGTCATTGGCTATGTGGTCGCAGCCTAGGGTAAAAACTCCAGTGTCTTTAACTGTATAGTCATTAAATAATACATACTCGCTTATTCCGGCGCCTATGTTTATCATAAGAGTTCCGTGTATAAAATCATCTTCCGTCATTACTGACAAAGCTGATGCAAGACCGTTAAATACAGGGAAGCATGAGTCAAAGCCTTGTTCTTTTACTATGCTTTCGACATTTTCTATTCTGTTTTTATTGCCATAAACTATGTATGTGTGTGCTTCCAATTTTGAAGCGGCGTGTCCAATCGGATCAGTTAATTTATGGGTATTATCCAAGACAAAGTACCCGTCAATGGAATTTAGAAGGCGTGAATCTGGAGGAAGTAGTAAAGACCTTGCATTTCTTAATGCTTCATCTACTTGAGAAGTAACAACCTTATGGTCAGCACTGTTAATAAGCACCGTTCCTGAACTGTCCTTAGCGCTTATGTGGCTTCCGGTAATGCCTACATACAATGAGTCTGAAAGAATGTAGGTTTCGGATTTTTGTTCGGCTTCCAGCATTACTTCTTTCAGTATCCGGCTTACCTTGTTTATATCGGTGATTTCACCCTTGATAATACCATTTTCAGAACTTTTTTCGGCATGCCCGAGGATTGTTATATTTTCCTCGTCACTATTGGTTTCCGCTACAATTGTTCTGATTTTCGAGGTGCCTAAATCAACTGCAGTAATAATTGCGCTATTTCTCATACTAAAATACTAAAAGTTTTTTAATTTTCTTCCTTATTAATTCATTTTTGATTTGATCGAAAAAACTATCTAATAATAATTCTTCTCATATTTTTTTTGCCTGCTTTTAGAATCATTTCATTGTTTTCGAAATCGTTTTCCGTAACGTCGTAGTTTACATCTGTTATTTTTTTATCATTGATGTAAGCTCCTCCGCCCTGTATCAGTCTGCGTGCTTCTCCGTTACTTGAGGTCAGGCCTGATTCGGTAATTAATGCTACTAACCATTTTCCCTCGCTAGTTGATGAATCATCACTCTTACTGCTTGATGAGCTGATTTCGTCACTACTTATTTCGTAAGTAGGAAGGCTTTCAGAGGAATTGGAAGCTGTAATAGTTTTTATTGTGCTTGAAGTAGCTATTTTATTTTCAGGGTCGGCAAATCCGAATTTTGTCCCTGCTGCTATGTACGCATTCTTTGCTTCTTCTGCACCATGAGCGAGCAATGTTGTCTCATAAGCAAGGATTTCCTTCGCCCTGTTTATTGCCGGCGCCTGTAATTTTTTAAAAGATTCAATTTCATCTGAAGGCAGAGCCGTGAAAAGGTAAAGCAGCCTGCAAACATCCGTATCTTCGACATTTCTCCAGAACTGATAGTAATCAAAAACTGAAGTCCTGTTTTTGTCTAGCCACACGGCGCCTGCAGCCGTTTTTCCGAATTTCTGGCCGCTTCTGTCCATAAGCAAAGGAAAGGTTGCTCCATAAAAGGGCTTTCCTTTTAATTTCCTGCCTAGCTCGACTCCTGATACTATATTGCCCCATTGATCCTGTCCGCCTACTTGAAGTTCGCAGTTATATTTTTCGTTCAGATGAACAAAATCATACGCCTGCAATATCATGTAATTGAATTCCAGAAATGATATTCCAGTCTCCATTCTTTGTTTTACCGAGTCCATTGAAAGCATTCTGTTTACGCTAAAATGGCTTCCAATGTTTCTAAGCATGTCAATGTACAGCATATCGGCAAACCAATCGGCATTGTTAACAAGATAAGCTTCATTGAAATTAATAAATCTGCCGATTTGCGCCTTTATTGTTGCAGCATTTTTTGCTACCTTTTCTCTCGAAAGTATGGGTCTTGCTTCCTGTTTTCCAGAGGGATCTCCTACTAGCGCGGTAGCTCCACCAACAAGCATTATCGGTTTGTGTCCGTATGACTGAAGCCTTTTTGCGGCCATTACCGGAAGCAAATGTCCTATGTGCAGACTGTCTGCTGTGGGGTCAAACCCTACATAGAAAGTTATACTCGACTCATTTAAGATTTTATGTAACGATTCTTCATCAGTGAGCTGGTAAAAGAACCCGCGCCCGACCATATCTTCAAAACAATTCTTGCTCATAATCTTATTCAAATGTAAAAATTTTGGAAAGTCCGGCAATCCTGTAAATTTCTTTTATGTCAGGAACAGCATTTATGACTTTAATCTTCATGTTGGGAGTAACTCTTGCCGATAAAAGCGAAACCATTAAAAATGATGAAGAAATATACACCACGTCTTTCAAGTCAAATATTGTGGGAATATGTGCTATTTGTATATGGTTGATAATATCATCTTTAATTACCTGTGAAACAACGGTATCTAATTTGCCCGAAAACTTGCAGATCAGATTTCCTTCAACTTCGCTGTATGTAACAATATCATGCATGTTTGGCCTGCTAAAAAACAAAAGTTATTGAAAAATAATAACTTCCTTTGCGTTTAGTTTTTTATTTAAGTATTATATTCTTAGATTTACAATGTCATTAACGTGCGGTTATGCTAGTTATTTTGTAAATTTTACGCTAACTTTTACGTAGTAATGTCTGAATTTAAAACCATAATTGTTGTTCTGAGGAAATAGTCGATGAGTTATCAGAAGACTTTTGAAAGGTTATCTGGGACGGTTTGTGAAATACTGAAGAAATCTCCACGATGCCATGATTGGGAGCATACTTTACGTGTTCTGAATAACGCCAAAATGATTGCAAAAAAAGAAAAGAAGTGCGATATGAGGGTTGTAGAAATAGGTGCGCTCTTTCATGATATCGCAAGAGCTGACGAGCTTGCCATAAAAGGAAAAATATGTCATGCGAAAAAAGGAGCTAAACTTACCGAGGAAATGCTGAAAGAGGATGGGTTGAACGAAGCCTTGATAGAGAAAGTGGTAAAATGTGTTAGGCGCCACAGATTTAGAGGAAGTGAATTTCCTGTGTCTATTGAAGAAAAAATAATTTATGATGCGGATAAACTTGATTCTCTTGGTGCCATCGGGTTGGGACGCGCTTTCTTGTTTGCCGGAAGAATAGGGGCTAAAGTGCATAATACGCCGGAAGATGCCGTAAACTCAAAGTCATATTCTGAAAATGATACTGCTTATCGTGAATTTCTTGTGAAACTAAAATATCTGCCTTCAAAAATGATGACTGCATCAGGAAAAAAAATCGCGCAGAAACGACTTCAATATATGGAAGAATTTTTCATTAAACTAGACGACGAAGTTCTTGGAAAGTGAAAAAATCAAGTTAAATATTTTTCGGCCACAATTCATCAAGGCGTATTCAATAATCGGGAAGGAACACTTGAATGTCAGAAGGTTTTTCCAGATCCTTAAAATTGTACCGCTATTTTTTATCATATTTTTTTACATGTTTAATGTTTCACAAAAAGCATAACAATGATTTAAGCTATCTCCTCTCTTCTTCCTGTCGATCTTGAATTCATGGTGATTCTGGAATATTGTTGTGTTTTGTAAATGTAGACAACTCTTTATAGTTACTGTAGGGGAGAGAGAAATTTTGTACCTATGTACCTTTGTTCCTTAATCCTTAGCAACTTAAAAAATAATGGAAGCTTTTAAAAGACATTTTGATGTAATAGTAATCGGTGGAGGGCATGCCGGCGCGGAAGCGGCGGCGGCATCTTCGCGACTTGGCGCAAAAACTCTACTTATTTCAATAAATCTTGATCATATAGGCCAAATGAGCTGCAACCCTGCTGTGGGTGGGATTGCCAAGGGGCACGTTGTTCGCGAAATAGACGCGCTCGGCGGAATAATGGCAAAGGCAACAGAGGCTGCCACAATTCAGTTCAGAATGCTGAATCAGGGGAAAGGGCCAGCTGTTTGGTCTCCCAGAGCGCAGTGCGATAAACATATTTACCAGCTTGCCGTGAAGCACGAACTCGAAAAATACGAAAACCTGGTTATTCACCAGGCGATTGTAGAATCATTTGTTCTTGAAAACGGTAAAGTGGTTGGCGTAGAAACTCAGTTTGGTGATGTTTTATACGCAAAAGCTTTTGTAATTTGCTCAGGAACTTTTCTTTCTGGTAAACTTCATTATGGAATGAAAACTTTTCCCGGAGGAAGAGCAGGTGATCCGCCGTCGGTTAATCTTTCTATGGCGTTGAAAGAACAGCTTAACCTAAAGCTTGGAAGGCTTAAAACAGGTACGCCGCAGAGAATACTTGCAAGTTCGATAGACTTTTCGAAAATGGATAAACAGGATACAGAAAACTTCGAGGATAATTTTACATTTTTTGAGGGTGAGGCTCATCCGAAAACTGAAAGAAAAGACTTGAGCTGTTATATGGTAAAGTCTACTATAGAAACAGCTGAGATCGTTAAGAAAAATCTCGATAAATCCCCGATGTATCAGGGTAAAATAGAGGGGATTGGCACAAGATACTGTCCTTCTTTTGAAGATAAGGTAGTGAGATTCCCGCATCATGAAACGCATCATCTCTACCTTGAGCCTGAAGGAGAGTTTAACAGCGAATATTACATTAACGGTTTTTCAACTAGTTTGCCGACGGATATTCAGTGGCAGATGCTCAGGTCGATTCCGGGTCTGGAAAAAGCTGAAATCTCAAGGTATGCCTATGCTATTGAATATGATTTCGTGTTTCCTGATCAGCTTAGCCGTTCTCTTTCCGTAAAAACTCATCCCAATATTTTTCTTGCCGGGCAGATAAATGGTACTAGCGGGTATGAAGAGGCTGCCGGGCAGGGGCTTATTTCCGGTCTGAATGCGGCAATATGCGCGTCTGAAAAAGAGTATTTCGAGCTTGGTAGAGATCTGAGTTATATCGGAGTAATGATAGATGACATAGTCAGCAAGAATATACTTGAACCATACAGGCTATTTACGAGCAGAGCCGAATACAGGCTTCACTTAAGACAGGATTGTGCTGATCTCAGGCTTTCTCCACTTGCTTATGAGCTTGGTTTATTGCCAGAGAAGAAATATCTTCAATTTAAAAATTATTCAGATAAATTAGATTCTGTTTTGTCTCATTGGAATAAGACAAGGCATGAAGGATCTTCTATTAAGGATTACCTGAAAAAATATGGCGGAGTTCTTAAGGATTCTGATGAATTCCCGTACGATATTTTGAGCCTGAATAAAACTGATAAAACAGATAGAAAAGTTGCAAGAGAGCTTGCGATTCTTGCTCATTATGACGGGTATCTTGAACGTGAAAAGCTGGAAATAGAAAAACTGAAAGGGCTGGAAGGGCTTAGAATACCAGACGATTTTAGCTATGCCGGTGTGAACGGGCTTAGAAATGAAGCAAGAATGAAGCTTGAAAAATTTAGACCTACTTCTCTGGGGCAGGCAAGCCGCATCGACGGGGTCACTCCCGCAGAGCTGACAATTCTCAGGGTTCACTTAAAGCGAAGAGGCAGGTAGTAGAGTTTTAAATTCTAAATTTTGAATTATGAGTTTTGAATTACCTTAAAGAAACAAAAGGAAGGTCTAATTATATGATCGGGCTTATAATGGCAGGCGGTTCGGGTAAAAGATTCTGGCCGCTTAGCAGGCAGCAATTTCCGAAACAATTTTTGAAAATTACTTCAGATATTTCGATGATTGAAATGACTTTCAATCGGCTCTTAGCGCGGATTGAAAAGAAAGACATATTTGTAGTAACGTCTGAGAATCAAGTTCATCTAATCAAAGAAAATATTCCAGAGATTTCCGATGAAAATATCATAATCGAACCTGTTGGAATGAATACAGCGCCTGCTGTTGCATTGAGTATGAAGTATCTTGCGGAACGCTACAAAGGAACCGAAGTTGTATTTGTCGGCGGCGCGGATTACGAAATTCGTGATATGACCGGCTTTATAGATTCTCTTGAGCCAGCTGAAAAAGCTTCATTACAGGGTAATTTTGTAACTTTCGGGGTAAAGCCAGAATATCCGGCCACGGGTTATGGGTATGTAGAAGCCGGAAATAAAGCTGACTTTGGGTTTAAAGTGAAAAATTTTAAGGAAAAGCCTGACGAAGCAACTGCAGCGGCATTTCTAAAAGCCGGGAACTACTATTGGAACAGCGGCATGTTTATGTGGAAACTCGATACGATTCTTGATGCATATTCAAAATACCTGCCTAAGGTATATTCCTTGATTGAAGATATCGGTGATGTATGGAAGAAAAAAGGTTATGGCGCTGATATTGCCGAATTGTATTCAAAAATGCCTAAAATACCTGTTGATATAGGAATTATGGAACAGGTTGAAAATAGAATAGTCATACCTGTGGATTATGGATGGAGCGATGTCGGCGGTTGGAAATCTTTATATGAAATTTCTGAAAAAGATTCATTCGGCAATGTCCTAAAATGTGACAGCTTTAATATTGACTCTTCTTGTAATTATGTCAATTCCAGCAAATATGTAGCTTTGCTCGGAGTTAAAAACTTAGTAGTAGTTGACACAGATGATGTTCTCCTGATAGCAGATATTGATAAATCTGAAAATGTAAAAGATATAGTCAGCGCATTCGAAAAAGACGCTCAAAAACAGAGATTTGTTTGATTTCTGTTATCTTTGTGATTTATACAGGTTTTCTTATTGAAAAATTGAGAAAATACAATAGAATCAGCATCTAAAATGTTTCTGATAATTTGTTTAAAAACAATAAAAGAAAGGTGTAAACCAAATGGGTATTAAGGTTGGTATCAATGGATTCGGAAGAATCGGAAGAATGGCTTTCCAGGCAATTTGCGATCAAGGATTGCTAGGAAAGGAAATCGATGTAGTAGCGGTAGTTGACGTTTCGACAGATGCTGACTACTTTGCTTACCAGATGAAGTATGATTCAGTTCAGGGAAAATTCAAGCATAAAGTTGAAAGCTGTAAGTCTGACGCTTCAAAGGAAGAAAATGATACGCTCGTAGTTAATGGTCAAAAGATATTATGCGTTGCAGCCACAAAAACTCCTGACCAGCTTCCATGGAAGGCTCTTGGCGTTGAGTATGTAATCGAGTCAACCGGGCTTTTTACAGATTCTGAAAAAGCAAAAGGTCATCTCGCAGCTGGCGCTAAGAAAGTTATTATCTCTGCTCCCGGCAAAGGCGAAGTAAAAACTATCGTTATGGGCGTAAATGAGCACGAATACGATGCTGCAAGCCACCACATTGTTTCAAATGCTTCATGTACGACCAATTGCCTAGCGCCTGTAGTTCATGTTCTTCTCAAGGAAGGAATTGGAATTGAAACAGGCTTGATGACCACTATTCACTCTTATACAGCAACTCAGAAAGTTGTAGACGGCCCATCCAAGAAAGACTGGAGAGGCGGACGTGCTGCAGCTTTGAATATTATTCCTTCAACAACAGGTGCGGCAAAGGCTGTGGGCGAAGTTCTGCCTGCTACAAAAGGAAAACTTACAGGGATGGCTTTCCGTGTTCCTACTCCTGACGTATCAGTTGTGGATCTTACTTTTAGAGCTGCAAAAGATACTTCAATTGAAGAAATTGATAAGCTGCTCAAGAGCGCAACACAGACATATTTGAAGGGTATTCTTGGTTATACCGATGAAGAACTTGTTTCCACGGACTTCATTCATGATCCACGTTCTTCAATATATGATTCTCTAGCTACACTTCAGAACAATCTGAAAGGCGAAAAGAGATTCTTCAAGATAGTGTCATGGTATGATAATGAATGGGGATACTCCAACAGAGTTGTTGACCTGATCAAATACATGGCCAAGAAGTAACGCTTAAACCTGTAGCTTATACGAAATACTTTTTGTGCAAACTTTGTAATGGTAGGGCGCTCTCGCCGAGAGCGCCATTTTATGTTATCATCTCATTCAATGTGATGATGCTACGGTGAATAACTTTAGTGGCGGACAGTTCGGCGACCTGTCACTACTACAAAGCAAGAAAATTTGTCCGATAGTGTGATAACAAATAGTCCAGGAGGTTGGGAAATGAGTTTAAATAAGAAAACAATCAGAGATATAGATCTTAAAGGCAAAAAAGTTGTAATGCGCGTTGACTTCAATGTCCCTGTGAAAGACGGCAAGATTAAGGATGATACCCGCATACAGGCTGCTTTACCTTCGATAAAATATATTCTTGAAAAAGGCGCTTCCCTTGTGCTTTTGAGTCATCTTGGACGTCCAGACGGAGAAAAGAACCTGGAGTTCAGTCTCAAGCCCACAGCTGTTCAGCTTGAAAAGCTTCTCGGTAAAAAAGTTGCTTTTGCTTCAGATTGTATTGGCGAAGAAGTTGTAAAACAAGCTAATGCGCTTAAGTCTGGCGAGGTCATGATTTGTGAGAATACCCGATTCTACAAAGAAGAAGATATGAAGGCAAAAACAGATGAAGATAAGCAGAAGCAGGATGCCTTCGTGCGGGAACTAGCTAAACTTGGCAATGTTTACGTGAATGATGCTTTCGGGACGGCTCACAGAGCTCATGCTTCAACAGCTCTTATCTGTAAATACGTAAGGCCTTCAGTTGCCGGATTTCTGATGGAAAAAGAAATTAATTACCTCGGGAACGCCGTTGCAAACCCAAAGCGTCCATTCGTAGCCATTATCGGCGGCGCTAAGGTTTCGGGAAAACTCGAAGTGCTCAAGAGTCTAATGGAAAAAGTTGACACAATTCTTATCGGCGGCGGAATGGCTTATACATTCTTGAAAGCGCAGGGCCACAATATTGGCGGATCTCTTTGCGAAAATGAGCTTGTCGATACTGCTAAAGATACACTGAAAGCCGCTAAGGAAAAAGGCGTGAAATTTATCCTTCCTGTAGACAATATCGCCGCTGATAAATTTGATAATGCGGCAAATACAAAAATAGTTGGTAACGATATTGCTGACGGCTGGATGGCTCTCGATATCGGCCCCAAAACTATTGAGGCTTACAAATGTGAAATAAAGAACGCCAAAACAATCGTTTGGAATGGCCCAATGGGCTGTTTTGAGATGCCTAACTTTGCCAATGGTACAATGTCAGTTTGTAAAGCCGTTGCAGATAGCGGAGCTATTAGCATTGTCGGTGGCGGTGATTCAGTAGCGGCCGTAAATCAGAGCGGGCTCACCGATAAGATTAGTCATGTTTCTACCGGCGGAGGTGCTTCTCTCGAATTCCTTGAAGGTAAAAATCTTCCTGGCGTAACTGCTCTTGATGATAAATAGATTGTATAGGAATTGATGGTATAAAACAGGCTAAAATTTACATATTGCAAATGGTAACGAAAACTGTAAAATGCAGGTCGTGGTAATTGCAAAATCTTTTTTAGGTTACGACAACCTTGCTAAAACGCATGGTAAAAGCGGAACCCTCCAGACTCGAAAATGGAGGGTTTTGCTCCGTTAAAACCGCTTGGATTTGAGTTTTGCAAGAGGCTCATCCTACGTAGCAATGAAAATTGTAAGTATTTAATAAATTTTATTGAGGCAATATCTTCTTCATTTTTCCGTTCTAATTCGGCTATTTGACGTTCGGTCAGGATAATCCCTTCATCTGCGACTTTTTCTCCAGAGCAGATAAACGATTTTGATTGTTTGTAGATTCCACCTTTCTACATTACGCCTTTTTTATTTTGGATTGGGAGAACATTGTTTCTTGTGATTGGACCAGTCTGCCTTCTGACACTCAGATCCGCAGTAAAGCACTTTTTTGCAACGACTGCACGCTAGTAATCCTTGACTCTGTTTTTTTCGACACCAGTTACAACGAGGACCATCTATCAATTTTCCGCTATTCATTTCTTCAAAAATTGTAGTATCCTCTTTATTAACCGTTAACCCTAAGTTAATGGATAAAAACATACGCAACTGAAAAGGGGTAAGAAATCTGCACGATCCTTCTCTACATTCTATATCTCCCAGAATAGGAAGCGACAACTTTCCCCCCAACTCTTGAATAAATTTATTAATCTCTTCGACATGTCCATTCCCTATGCATGCCACAACTATTTCTACTTTTGGTTGCAGCAACTGCTTTGCGAACGAAGAAAAAAATGATATATTCGCCAGATGGACAGTCATCACAGTAGCCAATGAGTTCTTCAATGACATCATTAAACGTTTATCATTTTTGCATAATTCAGTCAAACTGCCCACGGCTAACCAGTTTTTAAGAGGTCTTAAAAGTGAATTGTTTACGTTAAGTATATTACTTTGTATAGCAGACTCGCAATTCGTACTTGTTCTTCTGACGGAGAGCTCGGGAATCAGAAGATCTTCACGACCGAAGCGTTTAACATACGATTTAAAATCACTAACGATTTCTTCATATCTATCAAGATTGTCCTTAACATGAATATATGGCGCAAAATTATAAAGAGCGACCCCACCACGTGGTAGTGGATGAATCTTAAAATTAAAATGTTGGGCAAGGTATTCTTCATATTTTTGAACGTCGGTGATTCCAAATTCTCGAGGATCTCGGACTATCTGAACTGCGTCTGGTAAGCTACCATTAAGCCATTGCATAAAAAATAAATCTTCTGGACTTCTCGGGTCTGAACACAATAAAGGAGATCTTTCTGCAAGAGGATCAGTACATGTTTTACGATTAGTTACGAGCTGTTGTTCGAAAAAATTCGCATCAGGGTTTTTTACCATCTTATCTGCTTCTAATATGACAGGAATTATACTTTTGCCACGGTCGCCCTTAGTACTTAAACTTTTATTATCCGTTAGCAATCTGTCAAATAATACCTTTTCCATAATTTTTGCATGTGCGGGATGATCATGAGGCAGATTCTTAGCAGGAGTAAACAACCCAAGATCTAGCTTGCATGTATCAGCTTTAAGGTCACCTTCATGCACCAATCCAACAAGAATCAATGTCTTGGGGATTCCATCTACAAGAATTACGTAACTATTTAAAGATACAATACCTCCATGCATCACCTCTATTGTCAGAACAAAATAACAAAGGAGCATCAGGATTACACTCACTCGTCTACTGTCTTTTTTCATAATAAATTCCTTTTAAAATTCACAAACATTAACCGATCTATAACCCATCCTGATAATTTCTCAAAAAATTATCGGATTCTGTAGTATGCTTGTTTTTTTACGGTTTTTCTATTTTCTTTTCCTTTTTTTGAGTGATATATTGGTTTTGTGAGGTTTTCTCGTGTGGCAAGCTGGGAGGTTAATATATTCATACAAATAAAAAAGCCCTTGAAGACAAGGGCTCTTATTAAGTGTGATTTTAACTATTCTTATTCTTTTATTCCCATTACCTTCTTATGCCAATGAGCGATCAATGGAGATGATACAAAAATAGAAGAATAGGTTCCTGCAGCAATACCGACCATCATTATCAGCGCGAAACTATTTATGGAAATTCCGCCGAACAGGAATAGTATGAATACGACAGAGAAAGTAAGGAAGGCAGTGATTACCGTTCTGCTTAAAGTCTGATTGATACTAAGGTCTATGATATCCCTGTAGTTCATTTCTTTATGCAGTTTCAAGTTTTCTCTTATTCTGTCGAATACTATTATACTTTCGTTGATAGAATATCCTATAGCAGTGAGCAGCGCAGCTATGACTGTAAGAGATATTTGTCTGTCACAGGCTATTAATACTCCCATACCTATAATTACGTCGTGGAGCAGTGCGAATATTACAGCTAGTGCGTATCTCGATTCAAACCTTAATGAGACGTATATCATCATGCCGAGGACTGAAAAGAAAACTGCAAGCAGCGCTGATTTTGCAAACTGATCGCCTACAAATCCGCCTATGACCTGTTCAGAGGCGCCAGAAAACCCGGCTTTCGGGAAATTGCTGTTTAATATACTTAAAACATTGTTCATTTCTCCCGAAGATGTCTTTGGATGAGTCTGATTGCTTATGAGTATATCCATCTTATTTCCCTCGACTGGCGAGGACTTGTAAGATACTGTTGTTTCATATCCTGCGTTTGCCAAAGTTGATTTTACATCTGCCTGGGAGACGTAGCTATTGTAGTTCAGAACTATTTGTGAACCCCCGGTAAAATCCACTCCGAGAACGTGCTTTTCATTTGTTATGACAACCACTATGGATGATATCATTAGCACTATGGATAAAGTGACTGCGTACTTCCATAATTTGAGGAAGGGAATATTAATTCCTGTAAACAGTCTCATCATTTTTAGGCTCTTGATATGGAACAATCTATGATAGATATCAAAAATGAGCCTTGTTACGAATATTGCGGTAAACATACTGCAGGCTATACCTATGCTCAGCGTAACTCCAAACCCTTTGATAGGGCCTGTTCCCTGCCAGTATAGAATAATTGCTACAAGCAAGACGGTCGTATTGGAGTCAAGGATTGTGGCAAAAGCCCTCTTGTATCCGAGATCTATCGCATTTTCCAGAGTTTTATTTGCTTCTAGCTCTTCTCTTATACGTTCATAGATAAGAACATTAGCATCTACAGCCAAGCCTATCGTAAGTATGATACCTGCTATGCCGGGAAGCGTCAATGTAGCGCCAAGAGATGCCATTGCGCCGATAATAAGTATTACGTTTACCATCAATGCTATATTGGCTACCACTCCAGCTTTTCTGTAATAAACAAGCATGAAGAATGCTACCCACAGCAGTCCGGCTATTCCAGCCAGCGTTCCACTTGTGACAGCTTCTTTTCCCAGAGTTGGGGCTGTGTCAAATGTGGAGTCTATCCTGATTGTTGCCGGCAGGTTCCCGCACGCAAGTGCCGTAGAAACATTATTTGCTTCTTCCTGAGAGAAGTCGCCGGTTATGGAAGCATTGCCTCCGTATATTGCTCCTTGTACTGCCGGGGCGCAATAGAGGGTTCCGTCAAGCACTATTGCCAGCCTTCTGCCGACATTGGCGCTGGTCACTTTTCCGAATTCCTGCGCTCCTGTGGTGTTGAATTCTAGAGCAATTTGTCTCTGTCCGTACTGGGTTGTTGCGACAAATGCGTTTGTTATCGTAGATCCTGTCATTTCCGGATGTACTTGGACAAAGCATATCTCTGTTCTTTTTTTTCCGAATCTGTCGGATGATATCATTGTCAACTTTTCGTATCCTACCGGAGGAATAAAATGCTGGGAGTCAGCATTATGTTGAGATAGAAGCTGATCATTATCTTTTGCAACCAGTCTGAATTCCAACTGTGCTGACATTTGGATAAGCTTCATGTATTCTTTTTTCTGTTCTTCGGTAGATACAGGGATTTTTATGGAAATCCTGTCTGAACCTTCTGCGGCTATTTCCGGCTCAACAAGCCCGGATTTGTTTATCCTGTTTCGAAGGATGTCCATTACGCGGTCTCTAAGCTGAACGGCAGAAACATTGGCCATCGCCTTTTTTTCCGCTTCAGAGACGGGCTTGTTCGGCACTACGCTTACTATGAATTCCGTTCCGCCGTTGAGGTCCAACCCCAGCTTGATAGAACTTGCACATTTTGACCTTACCATGCGAATGACGTCTGCGTTGGTAAGTACATCTTGTATTTTTAGGGAACTTGCAAGAGATATATCAAGCTCCTTTGCAGCTTCATCTACGGCTACGGATGGATATAGATTAGGATCGTTATTTTGTTTTTCTTTAGCCAGTTTTATGACCTTTTCTATATCAGGAGTATTCCCTGTCATTGATGCGAGAACTTTATAAAAGTCCTGCTGTTGCAAGGGGAACATGGACCAGGCAAAAATAGCTATTACTATTAAGACTAGGATAATTCTGGCTAGAATTGGTTTCTTGTTCATTAATTCCTTGTTGGTTCGTGGTTCATAGTTCGTAGTTCATAGTCTACGGTCTATAGCCTACAGACTATATTCTAAGCTTGCTGTTCCGCTTCACCGCTTTTTTCGATAATTCCATTTACTGAACTGCGCATGACTTCGATCTTTACGCTTTCGGCAATCTTAATGGCCATGGTTTTTTCCTTGATTGCTGCGATCGTGCCTATGATTCCGCCAGCTGTAAGAACCTTGTCTCCAGCTCTCATGGTATTAAGCATCAATTGGCGTTCCTTGTTTTTTTTCTGCTGTGAACGGAAAAGAAGAAAATACATAACAACTATGATAAGGATGAAAGGTCCAAAGCTAACAAGCATGCCGGTAAATCCGCCGCTATTTGCTACTTCCGCAATAGGCATAAAATCTATAAAATTCATAACATTTTCTCCACTATTTTTAATTTAAAATTAAGAAGTGAAGGAAAACCTAAGTAATCCTTCACTTTGAAACTGTTTTATTAGTTAGAAGAACCATCATCCAGTTTGTATCCTGAATTTTCAAAAGCTTCTTCAAGTCCTACCATTACATCTCCAGAACGGAGAGCTTCAGTAACTTGTTCGCCTACGGCTTTCAAATCTTCACTGGTGTATTCTTTGTTGACAGCCTTAATGCTGAGTCCGACTCTTCTTTCAGGTTTGTCAATTTTTATAATGCGCGCTGAAATTTCATCGCCGACGTTCAAGACATCTTTTACTTTTTCAACGTGCTCATCGGATATCTGAGATACATGAACGAGGCCGTCTATTTTACTTCCGAGTTCTACAAAGGCGCCGAAAGCGGTAATCTTGCTTATTTTACCCTTTACGATATCACCAATTTTGTAGCTGCTCTCGATGTTTTGCCATGGGTCAGATTCCATCTGTTTGATTCCAAGTGAAATGCGCTGTTGAGAAAGGTCTATAGCTAGAATTACAGCTTCGACTTCGTCTCCAATCTTAAGCATTTCTGTAGGATTATTTATTTTACGTGTCCATGACATATCTGAAACGTGTATCATTCCGTCTATATCATTTTCGATTTCAACGAAAGCTCCATAGCTTGTCATATTTCTGACTTTGCCTTTTATCTTGCTGCCAACTGGGTATTTTGCGGCAAGAATTTCCCAAGGATTCTGGGTTGTTTGACGTAGACCGAGAGAGATTTTCTTTGTTTCAGGTTGCAGGTCGAGTACAACAGCTTCGACTTTATCACCGAGATTTACCATTTCGGTAGGCTTGCTGATTCTCTTTGTCCATGACATTTCTGATACATGAATAAGCCCTTCAATACCTTTTTCGATTTCAACGAAAGCGCCGTAAGGCATGATATTGACTACGCTACCTTTAATTCTTGAACCTATAGGATATTTTTCTGCAACAGTTTCCCACGGATTCTTGGTTTTCTGTTTATAGCCGAGAGAAAGTCTTTCTTTCTGATAATCTATATCAAGCACAACCACTTCTACTTCCTTGCCTACTTCAAGCATTTCGGAAGGATGGTTGATTCTGCCCCATGACATGTCTGTAATGTGTAGCAATCCGTCGACTCCACCCATATCGATAAAGGCGCCGAAGTCTGTAATGTTCTTTACTACGCCCTTATAAATGTTGCCTTTGGCTATATTCTTGAGAATGTTAGCTCTCTTGTCAGATCTATCAGCTTCAAGAAGCTCTCTTCTTGATACAACTATATTTTTTCTTTCATCGCTAATTTTTACTATCTTGAGATCATATTGAAGCCCGATCAAGTCGTCCATGTTTCTTACCGGAGCTATATCTATCTGAGAACCTGGCAGGAACGCTTCCACTCCTTCTATATCTACAATGATACCACCTTTTACGCGGTGTTTCATTATTCCCTTTACTATGCTGCCCTCTTTGTATCTTGTAGTGATGTTTGTCCAGTCTTTTGCGAAATTGGCTTTCTGATAGCTCAGAACAGGTTGATTTCTTTCATTTTCTATTTCTTCGAGGTAAACATCTATTATCTGGTCATTCTGAATTGAAGCCCAGTCTTTAAATTCTTCTTTTGAGATAAATCCTTCTGCCTTACATCCAATATCCACCAGTATACCGTTGTCTCTTTTTTCGGCTACTCTACCTTTGATAATGCTGCCTTCGGTAAAACCGCTTGTGCTTTTTTCATTAAGCAGGGATTCCATTGACGGCATGTTTTCCAGATCGAGTAAGGATTGGATGTTTAGTTGCTGATCGGATTGTTTGTTTGTTGCTGTTTTTGTCATTGTTTGTTTTTTTGTTAATTGTTTATTTATACGCGAAACTTCCACCTTAATAGGCAGGAATTACGACGAAACTCCTTAAAATACGGATGATTAGGTAAAAGTCAACTAGTTTTCATAGAAAACTCGGTTCTTCTCCCAATATGGAAAGTGAAATTAATATGATAACAGTCACGGGCTCTGCGATCCAATTGTTGCGACGAGCGACAGAGGCCCATTCTCACAATTGGATACACCCGTTTCTGCAATATCAAAACTGAGGGACAATAGAAAAATAAGACTGGTGACACGACCTTGATATTAAGTAGAATAAAGAATCAAGGAGGTAAAAGTGTCAACCAGTCTATTGTATCATACACAATGTGTTCGGAATTATCAATATGAATCAAGCGAATATGGAGATGGTGAAGTTGTCTGGAATATTAGACAGAAGTCATTTTGTTGTGATAAATGCGGATATCCAGGAGTATCAATTGCTGTGAGGAGAGAAAGGCTCATCAAGGGAGAAAGGATTGGGAACAAACATCTCTTTCTGAGAGTCCCTGTTCACAGGATAT
>JAJXWI010000112.1 GCA_021781705.1 bacterium
ACAATGCTGAATACGCCAATGTTTCAGCTGCCTATGCCAGCGCAGGAATCATGTCTACCGCAAAAGATATGGTCAAACTTAAAAATATTTTTAAGCCCGGCATTCTCCTAAATGAAGGTAGTATAGAAGAAATGTGCGCGCCAACTATTTTTAACAATGAAAGAACCGGCATATTCAAAATAGGCAATGACGAATGCACATTCGGGTACGGGCTGGATATGTTTAAACTTAACCAAACATTCCTCTACGGAAAAATAGGAATAATATCTGGATTTAACTCATTTTTTGCCTATTTCAAGGAAATAGATACATTTATTATAGTTCTTTCAAATATGGACAATACTATAGCTGACGATTACAATCTGACAATCGCGATAGCAGACATCATAAGAGAAGAAAGTAAGAAATGATCCCTAGTTCTGTTATTTTGAAGATCTTTGAATAGTACCGCTACCAGAGATTTTTTGCTCAAGCTTTTTAGGATCTCCAGAATAAATAACCTTTCCTGAACCGCTGATATTTACTTTAAGAGCATCTGTTGCATTTACTTCTAGTTTTCCGGACCCGCGACAGGTTATATCAGTTTCTTTAGTTTTAAGTTCGGGGGCAATATATTTTCCTGAACCGCTGATTTCTATTTCTTGCTTATTAACATTCCCTGTAAGAATCTTAATATCACTACTGCCGCTAGTGTCTATATTTAGTAAAGAAGCTACTAGTTTTTTTAGCTCCAACTCCATATGTCCTGAACAATGAATAGACAGTTTATTGTTCACTATAATATTTTCCATGCTTTTTAACGTCCCATTCCCGCTTATTTTTATTACTAAATTCTCTATATTTATAGGCGTCTCAATATTAATAGTATTTGAGCTGCTTGCTAATATCTTTTGTACATCCTTCATCGTAATATAAAAATTAACCTCATTCCCAGAATCAGCAATAAACCAGGAGAAATTCTCCCACCATCTTTTGTTACTTCTGACAACCAGAGTACTTCCATTAATGTTTATATCAATCTTCTTTATAACGGCATCATCTGCCTCGATAGTTAAAGATTCCGTATCCCCTTGCTTTAAGTGCACAATACCTGGATACATCAATGAAATACTATCAAAATTTTTGACTTCTTTTTTGATTTTCATCACTTCACCAAACATTGGAATGTTAATTAAACTCAGAGAAAATAACAATACCATTGATATTTTTGTCATAAGATAACTCTCTTTAGATATTTTCTTAGTTTCATTTGAATAATACAGGGTTTATTGTATTTTTTCACGCTATAAATTCAATTATATCACCAAACAGCATAATAAAAAAGGAGTTACACCAGTGAGGAACTAATAAACAGCGCACAAGTTTACGATCAACTTTAAATCAATTGCCTGTTTATAATCGTTTTGGGTGTAACGAAAAACTCTCCTAATATCAGCATTTTGCAAAAAAGAGCATACTTCTCCCATTCTGAAAACAAACAGGTACTAACACAGAATCAAGGAGAACTTTTATGAGTATGTTTCTATCTTTTAAAAATATTTCATTTTCATACGACACGTCAGCAAAGCCGCTTTTTGAGAATATTTCTGCATCCTTTTTCAGGGGGTGGACAGGTGTTATAGGCGAAAACGGCTGCGGGAAAACTACTTTTTTACGGCTGGCAACTCAAATATTAAAACCTTGTTCAGGAAATTTGAGCAGCAGTAGTTCTTCTATCTACTGCCCGCAGCGCACAGATTTTCCACCTGAAGAACTTTCTGACTTCTCTTATGCACTAGATAATCATGCCTGTAAATTAAAAGGAGTCCTTGGTATTCGCGAAGATTGGTTTTCCAGATGGGAAACACTCAGTCATGGCGAAAGGAAGCGGACGCAAATAGCGGTAGCTTTATGGAAAGAGCCTCAAATATTGGCTGTAGACGAACCGACGAATCATCTTGACAGAGATGCAAGAGATTTGATAATTGCCTCTCTTCTGGCTTTTAATGGAATCGGCTTAATCGTTAGCCACGACAGAGAGCTACTTGACAAATTATGCAGCAAATGTCTTTTTATAGACCACCCCGATGTAAAGATATACGTTGGTAACTATTCAAAGTGCACTTCGCAGAAAAAAATCGAAGAAGAAACTGCTATCGCAGAACTACAGACCGCAAGAAGAAATCATGAGAATCTGAAAATGGAAATCCAGAAACGCAAAGAATTGGCAGAACGTGCAGAAAAAAACAGATCGAAAAGACATATTGATAAAAATGACCATGATGCCAAAGAAAAAATTGACAGATATATTGTAAGCGGCAGTGATGGAAAGGCTGGACAGCTCAAGCGGCAGATGAAAGGACGATTTCAGCGATCTCAAGAAAAAATGCTTTCCATAAAAACTAAAAAAGAATATGAAATAGGAATCCGTCTCAATAGCAAAAATTCCGGAAAAAACTGTTTATTCAGAATTCCTGAGGGACAGCTGATTTTTGGCACATGCAAGCTATGCCACCCTGAACTTGAAATGTATTCGACAGACAGGATTGCAATAACCGGAGCTAACGGTACAGGAAAAAGCACTCTTATCAGGCATATTACAAACATTGTTGACATTCCTGAAAACAAACTGATATACATTCCCCAGGAGATAGATATAGAAACCTCAAAAAGCATCATTTATGCTACAGAGAAATTGACGAATGACAAAAAAGCTCGAATGATGTCCATAATCAGACATTTAGGTTCGGATCCCAGAAGAATTCTTGCTACAAATACTCCCAGCCCAGGCGAAGTAAGAAAACTTATCATATCCAAAGGAATTCTACAGGAACCTCATCTTATAATAATGGACGAACCAACAAATCATCTCGACCTTGTTTCAATTGAATGCATTGAGAACGCACTGAGGGATTGTACCTGCGGGCTCCTGCTTGTCAGCCACGACTACACATTCCTAAAAAAATTAACAGTTCAACAATGGGATATTACAAAAAATGATAAAATTAACTCATTAAACAGGAAGGTTTGGACGTAGCAGATTGGAACTTTTTAAAAAAAATAGATTGACATGTTCCGCAGAAGACGCTAAACTCGAAAAAAATACGAGGCCTTCAATTAAGAAACGAAGATATCAGATAGGACACCGATTATGAAAAAAGTAAGATACCATACCCTAAAGCTAGAGTCAATGTGCCATGCAAATGCTGCCTGCCAGAAGGGCTCAGGAGGCTCAGTACAAAGCGGCATCCCTGCAGTAGCATGCAATACTGGAGTTGGCGTGTTCTTATTAGCAAACGCTATGGAATTTAATTTCTGTTATAACGGCAAAGGTGATGATAAAGGGCCGGAATATTACTTATGTCAAAATGGACAAACAACGAAATCATGTGCCCTTGGAGCAACATTCGAATACTACGCCAATATAATACCATGTGGAAGTGGGGCGGGACCTCAATAGTATAAGCGAGATATCAGACACCATCCATCACGAACACAGAAAATGCCAAGATCAATTATGTTTTTTATAGTGCCTTATTATTGAGGCTGCGGCATTTACTTTTACATCAGATAAGACTGGATATGCCACGGTCGTTTTTGGATTGATGCAAACCAACGTGTAAGTATTATTTAATGTTCCTCTTAAAAGCTGACGAACTAATAGCTCATTATTAGATGTTTGGACAATACATATATCCCCAAGAAAAGAGTCAATTTCATTATTATATTTTTTTATTCCTGCAACATAGTCCTCTGTGTCGTATCGAGGAAGCATTCCATCGTCTAAAATTTCTAAAAATATTCCTTCCTTAAAATTATTTTGAAAGACTGTTACCTCTTGTAGAATGGCAGAAATATAGTCATTATTCTTATTACAGATGGAAGATGTATCAGCTATAACAAAAGGTCCGCACCCCTGTCCACTTATCAGCCACTCCAGGGAACATATTACCCCTTCTTTTGCTACACGTTTTATTACCTCTTTTGCTCCTGAGATAGATAATCCTCCAAACCTTCCAATTTCCCAACCTTTGTATGTCGTTACATTTAATTCATCGATATTGCACAAATCTTCCCTGGAAAGGTTCGCCATATTCCTAAGACGTCTAAGCCTTTCTCCTCTAGATTGTTGCGGAATAGGATTTTCTTCAACATTAAATGTATTCATTTTTTATCAGTAATAAAAATACAAAAAAGAGTAAAAATTCTTGAAATTTAAGTAAATTACTCCATTTTAGAGTAAATAACAATCGTTGTACTATATATAATATATCACAATCGAAAAAATAACAGTGGACAGGGTTTAGTTATTTAGCTGGGAAAAGTGTTACGAAACAGACGCATACCGCAAGGGTCATGTAGTGATTAATAATCAATAAAATGACGATGATGTAATCATTTAGCATAATATTTACATTAGGAGATAATTATGTTGTATTGTAAGGCACTAAGAAAAATCAGGAAGGAAAGGAAAATAACCGAAACGGAACTTGCTAAGTGTTTGAGAAAAACAAGGGAAACTGTTTCCAGCTGGGAGAGTGGAAGGTATCATCCATGTGATGCGGATATAAGGCTAATGGCGCAAATATTGAATGTTTCGGTCAGGGATATTTCAGATTTACCGGAAATAAAAATCAGAACTGAGGAGGAACAGGATTATTCAAACTTGGATACTAAAGATCTGCCTTTTGATGTTGCCAAAAGGTTAAAAAACATGTATGATTCCTATCTGGATATGGGTGCATCAAATGCAAGGTTAAGGTCAAATTTACTCAAGTACGAGATCATGCTGCAAGCTATTCCTCTCATTGTATATGTCAAAGATAAAAGATTAAATTACACATACGCAAACGATAAGTTTCTTAACCTGATCGGGAATGTTCACGGTGAAAACAGCATATCAGGAGTTTCCTCTTCTGACATTTTTGGATTTAATGAATACTCACAGTTGATGGAATTGGAACAGCAGGTGTTACGGACAAAGCAGGGCATATTCAGGCAGCAAATCTATATTCCAGGAACCTTTAAAAAGAAAATCGGGGTACTGACGATAACACCTGTTTTAAATAACAACAGAGGAGTAGAAGAACTTGTTATTTCCATAGAGCATATTCAGGATGTGAGTGTTACTTGTAACCTGGATCAACAGACTGCGGTCTTGAGCTTTAAAGCCCCAACCGTTCTTGAAAACCATAACAGTGCAGTAGTGGGATAAGCTATATTTTCTCCTCTTCTCCCCCTTTTAGACTCAAGACTATATGGCT
>JAJXWI010000113.1 GCA_021781705.1 bacterium
TCCTATGGCAGTAAAAAACTTTGTTGAATTATCAAGGCAAGGTTATTACGACAGTTTAACTTTTCACAGAGTTATAGACAATTTCATGATTCAGGGCGGAGACCCAACTGCGACCGGTCAAGGCGGTAAAAGTATATATGGAGGACTCTTTCAAGATGAATTTAATCAAAGTTTTAAGTTTGATTCAGCCGGAATTTTAGCAATGGCAAATGCCGGGCCAAATACAAACGGAAGCCAATTTTTTATAACTCTTGCAGCTACTCCCTGGTTAAATTATCATTATACTATTTTCGGAAAAGTTATTGAAGGTATGGATGTGGTTTCTAAAATCGGTAAAGTTAGTACAAATCCAGCCGATGACAAGCCATTAAAGCCCGTAATAATAGAGAAGATGATCATAGAAACAAGACCTAAACTCAAAAATGATTGAGAACGGATATGAAATAAATGGCAAAAAGCAAAGTACCCTTATCTCCGTTATTAGATGCTATTAAAGGTTTTCGCCAAAAAAAATTCCTCCCTATATATCTATTTTCAGGAGAAGATGAGTTCGGAATTGAAGAAGCATTAAAAATAGCCGATGAATCAATTTCTTCTTTAATAAGTTCTGACTTTGATAAAGAGGTTTTATATGGCGATGAGCAAAATGCAAATTCAATTATAAATAACGCTTCGACATTTCCTTTTGCATCTGAGAAAAAATTAATAATTATAAAAGAGTTTGATAAATTAAGAGATAAAAAACTATTATCTCCATATATTAATTCGCCTGCAGATTTTTCAATTCTTATATTAATTCAAAGCGGAGCAATAGAGAATTATAATACAGAGCCCTATAAATCCCTTCTTCAAAATAAATTTATATTCGATGCAAAAGATTTGAAGGGTAAATACTTAATCGAATGGTTGATAAGTACTGTACATTCTAACGGCAAAGAGATAACAAATGAAAATGCACAGAATTTAATTGATATTGTCGGTGAAAATAGGGACCTTGTAGCAGCACAACTTGAGAAAATTTTCAATTATATAGGAAATAATAAAGAAATCACTTTTGAGTCCGTTAAGTCGATGTCAAGTTTACTAAAGGAATATTCAATCTTTGATTTACAAAACGCTATCGGGAAAAAGAATAAAAAGGAAGCTTTAAAAGTTGGTTTTAATCTTCTTGAAAAAACTACGGAGTCAAACAAGATTATTTCAATTATAGCAATGCTTACCAAGTATTTTACGCAGTTAATGCGGGTAAAAGAGTTAGCTGAAATCAATACAACTGCAGAGGAGGGTGCAAGAATTATTGGTACTCATTCCTTTTATTATCCCGATTATATAAAAGCAAGTAATTTATATAGAGAAAAAGGCTTATACCGTGCAGCACAGGCATTATTAAAAGCCGACCTTGCAGTAAAGACAACAGCCTTAGACGATAAAACTATACTGACAACCTTACTTGCTGAAATATTTGTCACCGCCGATAGAGATTTACCACTTTTGCCGGTTTAAAAGTTACCACCCAAATTTGGCAGATCATAATACTCCCGCTCCTCTATCCCAGATTTAATTAAAAAGTTGTACGGGCAGATTACTAAAAAGAAAAAGATATGTAAGGGCTGATGTTTTTTGCTTTATTCTTTCACACGATAACTTTTTCCTTCAATTTTTATTACTTCACAATGATGTACCAGCCGGTCAATGACTGCGCTTGCCAGTGATACATCTCCATTAAATATCTCATTCCATTGCTTGAATGGTTTGTTCGTTGTTATAATTACTGAGCCAGTTTCGTACCGGTTACTGATTATCTGGAAGAGCAGGTCTGTTCCTTGTTTATCAACAGGAAGGTATCCAAGTTCATCGATAACAAGCAGATCAAGCCCTATTAAATTATTCATGCGTTTAAGCAGTGAGTTGTCACTGATCGAGGAGTTCAATTCATTTATCAGATTTACTGCTGTTGTAAAGCGGCATTTGTAATCATTGATACAGGCATGATAAGTTAATGCTGAGGCAATAAAAGTTTTACCCACACCGGAAGGCCCAAGTAAAATTACGTTGGTTTTCTCTTTTATAAAGCTAAGTTCGAAAAGAGATTTAACTAATTGTTTATTTATTTTAGCCGGGAAGTTAAAGTCAAAATTCTCTATGGTCTTTTTAATCTTAAGCGTAGATGCCTTTAATCTTTGTTTTATCCTGCGTTCTTTTCTGCTTGCGATTTCTTCGTCAAGTAAACCGGATAAAAAATCTTCATATGTTTTAGTCTTATCTATTGCTTCCCGGATATGTTTGTCAATGTTCTCAGATGAGCAGGGTAATAAAAGTTTCTTCAGCTGACTTTTCAGTTCCTCATGTGGCATTGTTCTTTTCCTCTGATAGTTTCATATTATCATATGACTCAAGCTCATGAGCCTCGATTTCAATATCCAGAAGGTCCTTTCTTTGAAGCAGATTAGTTAAAGTATTAGGAGCAGCAGTAGTTCCCGAACGCAGCAGGATGTTTTTAATATATTCCCATCCATAAGCCTTATATTCATTTGCCCTTGCAATGGCACCTGCCGCGGCAGTTCTGCCATAAATTGCGGCAAGAGATAAAATCTTTTCTACATGGAAGTCAACATTTGAAAGCTCTTCGTTTAATCCCTTAAGATATGATGTAGCTTCAGGGCATAGCGCTGTAAAGTTTTCCCTTCGGCTGCTATGTTGTGCTTTCTTCTTACGCTCAAGCAATGCCCTGTAATGTTCCGGATCTTTTATAATGCAATATTTATCGTAGCATCTTTTGTGAGAAGTTATTTCTTTTTGTTGCCCGTTAATGATTTTTATTATTCCTGAGTATGCCTTAAGCGTAAGCATCTGAGATGCGTTCTCTGAAGGGACACTGTAACGGTTTGTTTCAAATTTAACCAGGCAGTCTTTACTTGCCGGTTTTGTTTCTACCATAGCGTAGTCGTATGGGTTTTCTGTTAATGGCAGCAGGTGCTTCTTTTCTTCCAGAAGAAAATAATCTGCCGGGATTTTATGTGTAACAGAATGTTCTCTTTTATTGGCCGTTTTGGTAAGCCATATCATTGCCTGAGCTTTTATATGATCAAAATTCCTTTGTGGATAATCATACTGATATCCGCTTAAAAAATTATTCCTGATGTACTGTATGGCTCTTTCTACTTTCCCTTTTTCATTACCTGAGCTTGGATTACATACCTTTGGATTGAAGCCATACCAGCTGGCAAAATCTAAAAAATGTCCGTTATAAGTCACCTTTTTACCCAACCTGGTTCTTACTACACTTTTCAGGTTATCATACAAAATACTTTGCGGGACACCTCCGAAAAAATTGAACGCGTTGATATGACAGCAGAGAAAGGTACTGAAGTTCATAGATACTGTAAACTCTATGTAAAGGTATCTGCTGAAAGACAGCACCATGCAGAACATATATAACTTCCGCTTATGCTTACCGCGCATGAGATCTCTCCGCAATATGCCCAGTCTGCCTGCGCCTCTTTGCCTGGAAGCGTTTCTATGTTTAAAAATGCCTCATTGCTTTTTCCCCTTATCAACAGAAGGTAATCACCAAGTATGCTTTTGCCTCCCTGATAACCCATCTGCTTCAGTTTCTCAAGGATTAGTACGTTGCTTAAGCCGGATCTTTCGCTTAATATATTTTGTATCTCATCCTTAAATGCATCCAGTTTAGATTTATATTTTTTCCTTTTATTTTCTTCGTTTTTTATTACATGCCGTACTGTAAGACGGCTGACTTCCGCTTCACGGGCTATCTGACTTATTGTTTCTTTCTTCTGATTAAATAAAAATCGTATATGACCCTGTTTATCCTTGTCCATTTGTAGCTCCTTTTATTTTATCAGGGCTTTGTCCGTCTCCAAGAGATTTATTTAAGAACTGACGGATTGAAAGGCTGTCATTGCCAAGAAAATCTTCACGGGTTACCAGCTCCCGTTTAGTAATATTCTCTAAAGGTTTGGCAGGCAGAGATAATACCTGGAAGATCAGTCCGTTAAAAGCTATCAGGGATTTCCGGATCAGAGCATTTCGGCCCTCCAGAAACTCATCCAGGCTTAACTCCAGAAGACTTGACATTTTATCCTGGCTATAGTAAGAAAGTCCATCCCGGTCACTGGCCAACACTAGTAAAAAGTAGATCAACTTTTCATGCTGGCTAAGACTTGAGAAGAATCCCCCTGTTAAAAACCGGGTGGGGATAAAACCAAAACCCTTCTCTATTTTTCTTATCCGCTCCGGCACTAAAGGCTCTTTTTTTATAATCATGGCTTCATTTTCCTTAAGTTTTCTAAGGTAAATTTTATTGAAAAATTAGCATCTAATCAATCGCGTCTACTTTTACAATCAGAGCCCAAAGGCCGGTTGCCGGAAGCTAAGTGGTTGTATTTGCTTCAGTTGTACCATTAACGTGTCTACTTTTACAATCTTTCCGCTGCTATCCTTGCTGAATGACGTCATCTCATAAGTGTTTATCTTTACCGGAGTTGGCAATAACGCGTCTACTTTTACAATCTTTTCCTGTTTTTCCCTTTCTCGCCTGATTTCATTACGTTTTCTCTGTCTCTGTCGGTTCAATTCCACATAATCCGGATTTTTCTGCCGATAGTCGTTCATATATTGGTGTGATGGTCTCTGCCTTCGCCATTGCTTTATATAATCCATTTGCTTCTGATGAAAGTCATCATCGCTCTTAATCTTTTCATTTTTCCATCGTCTTTTCCTTGCCTGCTGACAATCGGCCTGACTGCAATACTGCTGATTGCCCTTTAGCCTCGGGTTAGCTTTGATCTTCTGCTTACAGTGACAGCATATTATTATTTCCGGCATAACAGATACTCATTTTATTTACTTGAAGTATTGTAAAAATAAGTATGCCGATGCTATCAGTTATTTTATTCTCTACTCTTTGAGAACCAGACTAACCATACTTTTCAACCAAACTAACTATACGGAGTTATTTAAATATTATTCAGGGAACTAAATGGATGGAAACAAGAGGGGTGGTAACTTTTAAACCGGCAGAATTGAACTAAATATTTCGGCGCCAACAA
>JAJXWI010000001.1 GCA_021781705.1 bacterium
TTCCGATCTTCAAACAAGAGCAAATTTGCGTAACAGGCTCTGCTCAAAAAGAAATTAAAAGTGACTTTATTAGTTGGACATGCTCATTCTCATCCAGAAGTGAAAATCTTGCGGGAGCCTACAAAAGTTTATCCGAACATTTACCTGTCGTTAAAAAATATCTTATTTCAAACGGTATCACGGAAGACCAGATTATCGTTTCTCAGATTTATACGACAATTCTATACCTTAAAAATGAAAAAGGAAATGACACCAACACAATACAGGGCTACCAACTAAGCCAGAATATTGAGCTTAGATCCGTTGAAGTAGACAAAATCACCGAAATTTCCAGAGACTCTACCGAACTCATTAATCAAGGCGTAAATTTTGTATCATACGCTCCTCAATATACTTACACTAAGCTTGACAGTTTGAAGGTAGAAATGCTCGCTGAAGCAAGCGAAAATGCCAGACAAAGAGCCCAGAGTATGGTGAATGCCACAGGAAGCAAAATAGGATTTATGCGATCAGCTAAAATGGGGGTCTTCCAGATAACTCCAGTTAACTCAACGGAAATTTCTGATTACGGAATAAATGATATAACCTCGTTAGATAAGAAAGTTACGGCTGTAGTATCTGCCAGTTTCGCTATTGAATAAGTCTCATATCAGAAAGGATTTTTCACAATATCCCGAGTTTTTGTAAGTTAATTTTAATCTTTTCTCTCTCCAGAGCCTTAAATGAGCGAAAAGGTTTAGCAAGATTGTCACTGCAAATCCCAAGAAGAGAAAGAGCGCACTTTACCCCTTTCAAATAGCTCGAGTCGAAACGACCCGCTGTGTAAATGGAAGAACTTATTTCTATAACTTTTTTATGAAGTTCTCGAACTTTATTCCAGTCTCCTGCCTGTGCCGCATTGTATATGTTTACGTAGAGTTCAGGAGAGAAATTTGCGCCGCCATTCACCCCTCCATCAGCTCCAGCAAATAGTGCTTCAGCAAGTATCTCCTCAGGCCCTATAAAGAAAGCAAAATCTTTCTTATTCCTAAGCCTATGCTTAATCATGTGAAAGTAATTCAAATCCCCTGAACTGTCCTTAATTCCACGAACTCCTTTGAGCTCTGATGCAAACTGAATCGTCTCAGGCTCAAGCACAAGCTTCGTATGGCTCGGCATGTTATAAAGATACAAAGGCAAATTTATCTCCTTAACGATATCGGCGATGTATTCTCTAAGCTCCTCCTGCCCTGCATGAAAATAATAAGGAGGAGCGAGAACTACAGCATCAGCCCCGCATTTTTCCGCATGGTTGGCGAGTTTTACAGATTCAACAAAAGATGTGTCGGAAATTCCCACTAATACAGGAATTCTTTTAGCGACCTGTTTGCAGCTTCTCTCTACAAGCTCGTATCTAAGCTGATAACTTAAACTGGGTCCTTCGCCTGTCGTGCCAAGTACAAAAACACCATGAACCCCGCCTTTGATAATGAATTCAATCAGCCTTTCTGTTCCTTTTACATCAAGTTCATCTTCTCCTAATAGAGGAGTAACCATCGGAGGAATTATACCCTTAAGTGATACACTCATACGCTTCTAATCTCCTTATCTTCCGCGGGAATCTTTCCACATGCGTCCATTATTTTTACAACAAAATTATAATAACTCTCAAATAATTTCATAACAATTTACTTTTAAGCTTCTTACAAAACTAATAATCATCGATGACAGCACGCCGCCGAGGGTTTTTCTTCGCGTTCCATACCTTAGCCCCGCTACAAAGATAGGTCAAAGCAGTTTTATATTTGAGTTTCGCAATCATCTCTTTTGTTTTATATTTTTATTCAATCAAAGAGTCGCTTTTGTGAGAAAATCTCACTCAAGAACTAGAGCCCCATCATGAATGACACATAAATAGAATATGAACTCACATCTCCGCCGAAATGAACAATGTGTTTTGAAATATGAATGTTTACAAACTTGCATTCCAGTGATTTCTCTGATAAATTTTAAGTCTATAAATAATCATCCAATTCTTCAAAAATTTAAATTTAGGGGGAAATAAATGGCTAGTCTTTCTGACAAACTGTTCAAAAGAGGAAGTGACTTTCTTGGAGTAAAATATCCTATAATATGCGGTGCAATGACCTGGGTAAGCGAACCAAAACTGGTTTCAGTAGTGTCTAATGCTGGGGGATTCGGATGCCTTGCTGGAGGAAATACCCCCCCGGAAATACTCAAGAGACAGGTTGAAGAAACCAAAAAACTTACTAAAAACCCATTCGGCGTAAATGTAATTACAATAGCTCCGGCATACAGGCAGCATTTGGAACTCCTTCCTGATCTCAAACTACCCTATGTGATATTTGCCGGAGGATTCCCTGACAAAAAAGAAATCCAAACCGCAAAAGACACCGGCGCTAAAGTAATATGCTTTGCATCAACAGATTCAATAGCAAAAAGAATGGTAAGATACGGCGCTGATGCCATAATGCTTGAAGGAATGGAAGCCGGCGGACATGTGGGACATGTAAGCTTAGTTGTTCTTTTACAGCAAGTTCTTTTTGAAATAAATGAAGTCCCAGTGTTCGTAGCCGGCGGACTCGCTACAGGCAAACTTTGTGCGCACATGCTGCTTATGGGCGCATCCGGTGTTCAGCTCGGCACCCGTTTCGCAATGGCAGAAGAGTGCCTGGCACACCCGAAATTCAAACAGAAATTCATACAGGCAAATGCCAGAGATGCGATCGCTACACCGCAATTTGACAGCCGTTTACCCGTAGTCGCTGTAAGAGCCCTGAAAAACAAAGGGATGGAAGAATTTAGCAAACTTCAGCTAAGCCTCCTTAAACAGCTCGAAGAAGGGACAGTTAACAGAAATGAAGCTCAACACAAGGTTGAAGAATACTGGATGGGCGCATTGAGAAAGGCTGTTCAGGATGGAGATATTGACTACGGCTCGCTTATGGCCGGACAGTCCGTAGGGCTTATAAACAAATCAGAAACGGTGGAACTGATAATCAAGGACTTAACTACCGGTATAGAAACTGAATTGCAGAATGTAAAAAAAATATTGGACTAAATCTAAAAATTAAGGGTCGTTTTCATTTTGAGCGGGTACTCAGGCTATGTTAGTGGCTAATAATGTTTAGCCATCTCTTTAATTAGCCTAAGGTGACAGAGAAAAGCCCTTACAGTTTTCAATCTCAATCCTTTAACTTTTAGGTGATTAGGCATACCTTATGATCCCCTCTTTAAAGGGACTATCTTTCGATTGATATAATGTCAAACCAAAGGTCATCACCAACTCCTGAACCCAGATGCGCTTCAGCTATATAACCGGCATATGTACCTGAAGGTATAAATACAATGGATGGAAGTTTCCCTTCATCATACTCGACTGAGTCACCATTAACACTCTTTTCTGTCTCCTGATCCAAAATATTAAGCCAAAGTTTACTTTTCTGGTAATCCTGATATACTCCAGCTATATACCCATACCCTGAAGGTATAAATGCAACAGATGGAACCAATCCATTATACTCATACTGGTTGCGAACAACTACGGTTCCATCCTGAGTCAAAATGCCTAACAAAAGATTAAAATCATCTCTATCTTTAAACTGATGTAGCTCTGCTATATAACCGGAATATGTACCTGAAGATATAAATGCAATAGATGGGGATGTCCCTTGACCGTCATAATAATGGAAGTTGACAACTACTTCTCCATCTTGTTTCAAAATGTCAAACCAAAGGCCATCATTTTCTTCATGTACCTCTGCTATATAACCGGCATATGTACCTGAAGATATAAATGCAATAGATGGATTTGATGCTTTCTCCTTATATTTGAAGTGGACGACTTTTTCTTGCGTATCCGGATCCAAAATATCAAACCAAAGGTCACCATCCTGATATGCTATAGCTATATAACCGGCATATGTACCTGAAGATATAAATGCAATAGATGGATTTGATGCACTATCCTTGTATTTGAAATGGACTTTTTTTTTCCCAGTCTGATCAAAAATGTTAAACCAAAGGTCACAAGAATTACTTAGCTTTGAAGAGTTATGTACCTCAGCTATACAATCGGCATATGTACCTGAAGATATAAATGCAATAGCTGGGGCAGATCCTGTATCATATTTGACGCTAGAGACTTTGTCACCAAAGCTCGCATTTATTCTTGTCGCATACCAAAACGATATAGAAAAGCATAATAACACAAGCATACTATGTTGTCTGATGTTCATAACACAATTACCTCATTTATTTTGTTTATTACAATGAAAGATTCCGAAAACTGGGTACTTTCAGCGAATTTATACGCCACTACTGGTAGCATTTCATAGTTCACGGTTTCCATCCTTTCTTCTTTTGATTTTACTTTTCATTAGTTTTTTAGGATTAGCTCCTAATTTTAACACTCTTTATACCATAGATCCCCAGGAATTGGGGCGGAGTACAACACTTCTAGAAATATCATACTACCAGCAATTATTCTAGGTATTTTCTATTTTGCAAGTATATTTTCTCGAAAATTATCTTATCTCTTTTCCTATTTTTCGTGTTTTCAAAAGTCAAGTGCAACTATTGTTAACAAAATCTATAGACAACTTCTAAATATTAATTGGGTTTTCGCAAGGGATGATTTTTATTGCACTACCAAATTAACATTGCCTTCATGATCAATGCTGCACGCGTTGACAAGCGAGGTTGGAGCCGTCTTCGCCACTGCCGCTATTTTATTAAAATTGAGAGGAATATTGGGATCTGCTTCACCCTTGGAGAGATGTAACTTATGCAGTTCTAACGCTCTACAAATGAATGGCAATCCCAATGCAATCGCCTGAGAGAGGCGTTCTTCTTTTGTCCCACCAAGCTTAGGATTATTCAGGAGGTTAACAAGAACAGCTGGCATGTAAGTTGGGGTGCGTCCGAGCCAATTCCCTTTCTGAATATCTAATCCTGCAATAATTTTATCTCGCTCGTCCGAAGATAATGATGCTACTGCCTGCTTTAAAATGACTCCTTCTTCAGGAGTGGACAGTCTTAGCATGGCGCCGATGCGCGCTAAAACTCGATCGATTCCATTTTTGAGATCAAGTCCTAACCAATTGGCCCTGGTTGTTAAATATGCATTATATGCGTCTATTGAGATTTTTTGGGGGTCGGAAAGAATGCGCACTGAATCATTCATCGCTTCCATCGCTCTGTGAGCAGGCTCCGTGTATACAAGCGAAGACTTGTTGTTTACGTGGCCTAAGGCGCCTGCAACATCACAAGTATGAATAAAAAGGTCAAATGAAAGGGCGACAGGATCGGTGGCAGGAACGAGGCTTAAACGCAGTTTATCAAACATAGAGGAGTCGCCTTCCAGGTGGGTGATGTGGCCATAGTGAGCTAAATTGGCAACTTTAATCAATAATTTTTTAGCTTCATTTGGGAGCTTCGCAAAAGAGGGAGAAAGCTGAGGATGCTCGGATAGAATATGCATAGCCTCTCCATAAAAATCATCATGGTCAGGAGCGCTGATTCCATAAGGCTTTAACAATTCTCTTGACTTTTCACTTTTCCCAATGTCGCCAAGAACAAGGGCTGTTTCCATGGCTTGAGCTATTTGCAATTCTGTCATTCCTCCCCATCTAGATTTCAAAAGCTGCTGGCCTTGAATGTGAAGGCCTTGAAAACTTTTTTGGGAAAGTTGAACATCTTTGGGTTGAGCTGCGGTAAAGTCCTGGTATGCCTGATCGCTGCCGTTTAAAATCAATTTCAAACACCGCAATGTCATCAGGGTTCGATCAAATTCGATGAATTTTTGACCAAATAGTTGTTCTGAGTATGGCGAATTGAGAGAAGCTTGGCCCTCTTCGGTTTTGCGAACATTTTCATCCGCTAACCATAAAATTTCAGGATGTTCTTGAACACAGTTCTCTACCCATTGTTTCCCTTCTACGGTAGAAAAGATAATAGGAAGGGGCTCTTTCGCATTCTCCTGGATATATATGCTCAGCAATACAAAAGTTATACCGCCTAGGAGAATTAATAATCCAATTTTTCCAGTTTTTTTCATCATGTCACCTTTAGCGATTTTTTTGAAATATTAAGGGATGTTCTGAAAAACATATCCTTGTTGTATTTTTCCAAGGCAGGGCGACCTCGCCGAGGGCGCCGCGTTTTCTTATGAGAGGGCAGTTCCTTTAGCCATGCGTTTCAGCAGGGCGCCGTAAAGCACCGCAATATTGCCGGATTTACTTTTTAAAACTTAATGTGGCTAACGTATAAAATTGGTTCTGACTTCAACCTTGGTTTCGGGTTCTTTGATTCTTTTCTCTCGGCCTGCCTCTATAGATCTCAGAAGCCATGCCATATTCCTGCCGAGATTTCTCATTGTTTGAATACCTTCTTCGTCGCGCGCTGCTTCCTCTCTCTCCATCCCATAGCCGATATTCCAATAACTGGAACCCACAACAACCATCTGAAGAATGGTGAAGAAATTGTTAAGAGAATTGAATGTAAAAACGCCACCTGCTCTTCTAACAGCAACAACTGAAGCCCCGATCTTTCGTTTAAACAAATGATCATTAGCGCAGGATGTCATAGAAACTCTGTCCATGAAAGCTTTTATCTGAGCACTCAAACCAGCGCAATAAACCGGCGAACCGAGAATAACGCCGTCGGCAGCCCTTATCTTGTCGATGCACTCGTTAATCATGTCATTCTTTATTGCACAGTAACCATTTTTGTTTTCAAAACACTTCATGCAAGCGACACAGCCCTGAATCTGTTTTTTCCCTACATGAACGGTCTCGGTTTCAATGCCTTCTTTCTTAAGTTCGGTAAAAACCGTATTTATTAAAAACGCCGTGTTCCCATCGCCTCTTGGGCTACCATTAAATGCTATTATTTTCATCTTTTCATTCCTCCTTTTTTCATTTTGATTATAAGGCATATGCTGAATTTTGGCTAGTCCAGTGTCAAAATGTGAATATAAGGATATTTTATTATTGACGGCTCATAGGTGTCATTACTGGCAAATAAGTACCTTGAGGATAGAATTCTAATCACAAAACCTGAAAGTTTTATATCGTAAAATGGATACAGTAACTCATTGCCCTCTGTGCAGCGGTAGGGGGCAGTTTTTCTACAAAAATAAAAATAGTTTGTTTTACAAGTGTGACATTTGCTGCGCCATTTTCCTTGATCGCCCATTTCTCCCCGACATAGAAGATGAAAAATCACGCTATCATAAGCACAATAATAACGCGAATGATCCGGGCTATCAAAAATTTGTGAACCCTATCGTTTCCAACATTGTGGGAGATTTTTCTCCACGACATAAAGGTCTTGATTTTGGCGCAGGCTCAGATTCGGCAGTTTCAAAACTGTTAAAAGAGAGGAATTTTCAAATAGAACAATATGATCCTCTCTTCCATGCTTTCCCTGAATTATTAGAGAAAAAGTATGACTATATTGCCTGCTGCGAAGTTGTAGAACATTTCCATCATCCTAACAAAGAATTCGCTATGCTGAAAAAACTACTTTTGCCGGGAGGAAAACTCTACTGCATGACAGCCGTTTACAACGAAGAAACAGATTTTAACACATGGTATTACAAAAATGATTTAACACACGTTTTCTTCTATCACAGAAAAACATTCGAATGGATAAAAAAAGAATTCGGATTCTTTCACCTCGATATGGATAACAATCTTATCATATTGGCGGTAAATTGACGTCTTTAGAAAAGTTGACTTTTCAAACTAATAGAACTGGTTATATGAAAACAGACTCCCGTCTTACGTCAAGGGTATTATTAATTGCATTTTCGCCCCGCCTTTCTATTGTGGTGGTTCAAATCTCTGCTATCGTCGTATTGGATCTTTTCCGAGGATGCTCGGATAATTCTCTCGGTAACCGTACCGTTGGAGTCTGATGACTCCACTACATCTAAAACGCTATTGTATGTATTGTGTTCTAACTGGGATATCAAATAGAACTCAAATGCCTCACGGCTGCGCAGCCAGCTCCGAATCCATTGTCGATATTAACAACAGTAACGCCACTGGCACAGCTGTTCAGCATTGAAAACATAGCTGTAAGTCCGCCTAGAGCAGCTCCGTAGCCGATGCTTGTGGGAACGGCAATTACTGGCACGGAGACAAGCCCCCCTATAACGCTGGGAAGAGCACCCTCCATACCTGCGACAACAATTACAACATTCGCTTTTCTGATCTCTTCTATCCTGTTAAACACGCGATGTATTCCGGCTACGCCAATATCAAAAAAAACATTTGCCTTATACCCGCAAACTTCAACAGTATATTGAGCCTCCAAAGCGACAGGGATATCACTTGTCCCGGCCGTCACCACGGCAACAGTCCCACTTCTTTTTGTCTTTTTATTTATATGGTAAAGAACTTTTCCCAACTCGTCGTATATGACGGCGCTGGGAATCTTATTTTTTATCTCAAGGAAAGTCTCTTTACTAAGTCTGGTAATCAGGATATTAGATTTTTTCTTGTATAGCCGATTAACTATTTCCAATAATTGCTCAGCTGTTTTGTTTGCACCAAAAACAAACTCAGGGAATCCGCATCTCTTCTCACGGGACATGTCAAGAGCAACGTGCCCATTCAAAAATACATTCTCTCCTTTTCCATGTTCATCTAATAGAGAAAGAACTTCTTCCAGACTGCTCCTTCCAGCCTTAAAATCCTTTAGCACGTCAGATAATTTTTCTTTCATACAATAGATTATACTAAGTGAACCATCTGTAGCTTACTTATCGCTTTTAGCTTTTTGCTCTTTGTTATTATCTTCAGCATTAGCGTGTTCTGTTTTCTTCTTTTCCGCGTCAAAAACAGGTTCAGGAACATTTCTGCTTGATATGTCTATCACATGAGATATCAGCACATTAGTCACATTTTCAGGAGTAAGCCATTTATTCCAAATAAAAATGAACCCATTTTTCTCATTCTGCTTTACGATATCATCAATTTTTTCCTTGACTATTTTTTCAGCAAAAATATTTTTCTGTTCAGCATAATCAGCTACCTTCGAAGATACATATTCATTTTTCCTCATTGCTCTCAATTTCTCATCAAATTTACTCTTATCTATATCAGATAAATCGAAGATGGGAACGACACTGTTTTCTATTTTTACCCCGTCGCTGTAATAAGTAAGTCCGAAATATCTACCTGTAATTGTTTTTGTATAGGGCCCCTGCTTATAAGTAATAGTAATAACACTATTTATGGGCTCAGGTTTGAACATTTCATCTGCTTCCTTCGCGTATTTTTCGGTAAGCTCTTGATTCGTTAAAGGAAACTCTTTTTCAGCTTTGGAATTCGCGACTTTCCTGATTTGAGGAACATTCACAACGAGAGGATTTTCATCACCAGTGACAGGATATAATTCTTTTGCATCCGAAATAATAGCAGCCTTGACATGTTCACTTTTAATATCACTCCCATTGCTAATGTAGTTATAAATAACATCCTCTATTTTCTGCACTTTTTTTTCTGATGCCGTCTTTGCCTTACGATTGCCAAGAATTGATTCGTGTTGTTGTTTTTTGGGAGGTTTCTCTTGATTTGCAAATACAGTTAAAGAAAAAGCAAAGAACCCCAATATTACAAAAATCTTAATTTTATTCATGCTTACTACCAAAAATTATTTTTATTTAAAGATTCAAATTCACATTCACAGCTTTAAAAACCGCACTTATATTAAATATAAGGCATAAACGAAAAGAGAAAATAATGACTACAGAAAAAATAGCAACATATTCGGCACAGTTGGATAAATCACAGATAGAAAAACTTTATTCCACCCTGAAAAACCAGGGCTACACATTTACAGAGCACGAACACATGATATGGAAGGCCTCGCGTCCCGGGCTGGGTATATCTGTCTATAAATCAATGAAAACTGTAATCCAGGGGAAAGAAACACAGGATTTTGTTCTCTTCACGCTCGAACCTGAAATACTCCAAAAAGCCTCCTTGGGCTACGAAAAAATTCTTTTGAAGCAGCCAGACGAAACACCATTTACTCCGCACATAGGAATAGATGAAAGTGGAAAAGGAGACTTTTTCGGACCGCTTGTAATAGGCGCTGTCTTTGTTGATAACGAATCATCAGATATACTTGCAAGAATCGGAGTCAAGGATTCAAAAGAAATAAAAAATGACAAGAAGATGACGGAAATTTCAGACAAAATAAAACAGATAGTAAAGGGCAAATATTCAATAGTAGCAATAGGTAACGAAGCATACAACAGGCTCTATTCCAATATCAGAAACCTCAACCGCATGCTTGCATGGGGACACGCCAGGGCTCTGGAAAACCTGCTGGCCAAAGAAATTAATTGTACTTCCGCAATCTCCGACCAGTTCGGAGATAAAAGACTTATACAAAACGCACTGCTTGAGAAAGGGAAAAAAATAGAATTAATACAAAAAACAAAAGCCGAATCAGACATAGCGGTGGCAGCTGCATCTATAATAGCCAGGGCGGAATTCGTAAGAAGGATGGACAAGCTTTCTGAAGAAATAAAAATGCAGCTTCCCAAAGGCGCTAACGCACGTGTCAAAGAAATAGCTCTAAAAATAGTTGAACATTCTGGAGAAGAAAAGCTGAAACTACTTTCAAAAACCCATTTCAAAACCTACGCCGAAATTATAGCGGTTCATCAGGAACAACAAGCAAAAACCATAAAAAGGCAGAAATAGGGCAACCAGATAAAATGATTTTAAGTTTCGAGTGTTAAGCTTTGACTAATTTTTAATTCGCAATTATTTATAGCGCTTCAGAACAGCAACGAATGCTCCGTCATGCAAGAGAGAAGGCAGTAACATTTGCTCTTTTTCAATAGTAAATTCAGGATGTCTTTCTATAAAAAAATTTATTTGCTTCCGGTTTTCTTCGGGTTCAATACTGCATGTACTGTAAATCAATCGCCCGCCGGGTCTAACTTTAGACAAAGCATCTTCCAATATTTCAGACTGCAGCTTCACTATGTCTCTTAATGATTTTATCGTAAAATTCCACATCACATCAGGCCTGTGCCGTATAACGCCAGTATTAGAACAGGGAACATCCAGTAAAACCAGATCAAAGGAATCATCTGGCATACTTTTAGCTGTTTTCAGATTCATAATCTCTACATTTTCAAATCCGAATCTCTCAATATTTTCCCTGACTCTTTCCAGCCTGCTTAAAGACCGGTCTGTCGCAATTATTTTAGATTTTTTGAATATTTCGGCAAGAAGAATTGTTTTCCCACCCGGGGCCGAACAATAATCCAACACCGTTTCGACATCCATTTCCGCAATAAGTTCTCCAAATAATGCAGTAGCCGGATCCTGAATGTAAATCTTTCCTTCTTTCATCATATCAGAAGTCAAAACTATTCCAGGCTCTTCTGTTGAAAAAAAATGAAACCTCTTTAAAAAGCTTACTCCTTCAATCTTTTCGCACTTTAACTTATTTTCCGGTTCACCCCCAGAGATAGATCTAAAAGTAAATAGCGGGATTGTTTTTATTGCCTCTAGAATGGTTAAAACTTCCTCTGGCGAAAAATTCTTTTTCCACCTCTCAAGAAGAATTGATGGAACCCTGATCTCATTGTCTATACCCTTATTTTCCCCCGAAGCTGTATCCTGACAATTAACCAACTGCCTTATCATAGCATTAACAAAACCTGAAGCTCCCTGCCCTTTCTTTTTCTTAATAAAAGAAACTGCAACATCGGCGACAATAGCCGACGGGACCACGGACTGGTAAAGTATCTGAGTAAATACCACACTCAAAACTCTCCGGATAGCAGGTTTGGTTTTGCCACTACTAAACCTTTTAAGATAAGAATCTATAACACCTTTGTTTCGAAAGTAATTAAACAAAATTGAGGAAACAGTCCTCCTCGGTTCAGCTTCAGTCAAATAATAATCAAGATAATCATCGAGAGTTCCGCCATTTTCACAAAATTCTATACCTCTGACAGCCAATCGTAAAATTTCTTCAGTCTGCATATTATACTTAAATCCTTAAATTCGTAGTATCATGTCAATATAATAAAATATCCTTAATACCTCCATTTTATAACCACAAAAAACTCAAAATACTCGAAAATAACAATAAACCCTCTTTGACTTGGAGTACAATCAGTATATTTTATTCGCTCTAATTAGAGTCAACACGAAAGGAGTTTTTGTGGGTGGCTCCAGTTAGCCTTGTGGTGGTTGTAGCTCAGTTGGTTAGAGCGCTTGGTTGTGGCCCAAGAGGTCGGGGGTTCGAGTCCCCTCATCCACCCCATTCTCATCTTTTAGATTCAATTATCTTGCTTTTCTGAATCAGAACAGTTTGTTTTTTCATGCTTATTCTAATTCTTCAGCTTTCTAGCCTTCCTGCTTCTTATACTCACTATATGGCTTGGACTTTGATAGTCTATCGTTCCAGCATTCTTTGTAAATCTTAGCCAGCTTCTTTGAATGAATAACAAGAACATTCTCAGCATTATTTTCCTGCGCCGCCTTTGTGAAGTTAAAGCTGCCGGTAATTACTATATGGCCGTCAATAATCATAACCTTATTATGTGCTATGGCCGGTTTATAATCAATCCAAAGCGGGATTTTCTGATTCTTCAAGAATGTAGCGGATGAGTATTTCTGAGTTACCTGGCTCTTGTCAAGTATTACCTTAGCGTCTACACCTCTTTTATGGGCTTTCATAAGAGCTTTTGCAATCGGCGCTGATGTAAAACTATAACTCTGCACCAGGATTGTTTTTTGGGCTTTATCTATGGCATTAACGATAATATCCTGACATTCGCCTTTAGGAGAGAATGCAACTTGGAAAGTGGTACCTTCTTCAAAAGTTTGAGAACCGGCAAATAATGATAGAGAAAATAGTATTAATACTGTACTAAGAAGTTTTTTCATAGGTGCCAAGATACACTTAATATCATCAAAAACAAGAAAAGCGAAACCATTCAAAACATATTTGGGCTCTATAAGACAATGAAAATCGGTACTTGTAAACTTAAAATAAATTACCGATATTCTTTGTGATTTGTCTTTCTCTTGCTTTGGAACGGGTTACTTTGATATGATATAGTATTCATTGAGTAGATGCTCTTTCTTATAATTGGTGTTTTTTAGTAATTGTATTGGCTTTACGATATTGCACACCATGCGCAATGTTTTGCATCTCTTTTATCAGTAATATGATGCAAGCATTATGACGAGCTCTAAATATTTTAAAAATACTATAAAGAATAAAATTTATGAATGGACAAGAGATTACAGCATTGGAGAACAAACTCTGGGCGGCAGCTGACCAGCTCCGTGCCAATTCTAAACTAACTGCTACGGAATATTCATTCCCTGTTCTGGGACTTATCTTTCTCAGGCACGCCTACAGCAGATTTGTCAGCGTAAAAGACAAAATAGAAAAGGAACTGCCTATCCACCCTCAGAAAGGAAGAAGAGCTCTGACTAAAGATGACTTTCAGAAGGAGAAAGCGATGTATCTTCCAGAGAAAGCACGCTGGGAATACCTGGCTACACTGCCAGAAGGAAAAGATATTGGAGCAGAACTGGATGATGCTATGAAGTCCATAGAGGCTGAATATGAGACGCTCCAAGGCGTACTGCCCAAGAACTATTCGCTATTTGAGAAAGACCTGATGTACCGATTGGTTCGTATATTCAATGCCGAAGAGCTGAACATAGCAAAAGGTGATGTTTTCGGCAGAATATACGAGTATTTCCTGAACAACTTTGCCAAGTCTGGAGCACAGGAAGGCGGGGAGTTCTTTACTCCGCCAAGTTTGGTAAATACTATTGTTATAATCATTGAGCCGAATCACGGCATATTTCTAGACCCTGCATCCGGAAGTTTCGGAATGGCTGTTCAAACAGGGCACTTCCTGGAAGAAGAAGGACTAAACCCTTCCCAGAAAATTACATTCTACGCTCAGGAAAAGACAGATACAAATATCAAGCTCTCCAAGATGAATATGGCTGTTCACGGTCTCGACGCAAATATCCTGCAGGGAAACACTTTCTACGAAGACCAGCACGGCCTTGTTGGCAAGTGCGATTTTGTTATGGCAAATCCTCCGTTCAATGTGGACGGCGTTGATAAGAGCAAAGACAGCGTAAAGAACGATTCAAGGCTGCCATTCGGGTTGCCGAACAATGACAATGCAAATTATCTCTGGATACAATATTTCTACTCCTATCTCAATCCAACGGGGCGTTCGGGCTTTGTTATGGCATCTTCCGCTTCCGATGCTGGCAGCAGCGAGAAACTAATCCGTGAGAAGCTCGTCAAGACTGGAGCCGTGGATGTAATGGTTTCCATAGGGACTAAGTTCTTCTATACCCGTTCGCTTCCCTGTACTCTCTGGTTCTTTGACAGGGCAAAAGAGAAAGACAAAGAGCGCAGGGACAAAACCCTTATGCTTGACCTGCGGGATGTTTACCGCAAAGTATCTTCCAATCTGCACGATTTCACGCCTGAACATCATAAGAATATCAAATCCATTGTAGGGCTTTACAGAGGCAATAATGACTACTTCAAGAAAACCATAACAGAATACAAGAGCGAAGCCGAAAGCTCACTGGAAGAAGCCAGAACGCTATTTAAAACTATCACGGAAAAACAGCTCAAAGCCGAAAACCTGGCGCTCAAAGTTGATAAGCACACCTTGCAAATTGCCGAACTCAAGAAGTCCAAACGGGAACTCAATAATGCACATAAGGAGCTTCCTGCTGAAATCAAAACCCTTCTTCAGCAGGAAGCGGTGAAGAAAGACAAGAGCCGCAAGGAACGTTTGCAGGAGTACAATAAAGATCTCGAGCTGTTAATGGCAGAGTTCAACGCCGCCGCTGACAAGTGCATATACTTTGACAAGGAACACCACTGGCTGACAAGCCGTTTCCCGAAAGCTGAATACAACGATGTCCCAGGCCTCTGCAAAGTAGTAAGTCAGAGTGAAATTGAAAGCAATGACTTCAGCTTGACTCCTGGGCGATATGTGGGCGTAGCGCCTCAGATTGATGACGGTTTCGACTACGAAGCGAGACTTAGGGAGATACATTCTGAATTTGAGGGACTGAGCGCTGAAGCTACAACCTTGTCATCACGAATTATGGAAAATATTAAAGGATTATTATAGGTAGGGCGTGTCTCTCCGAGACCGCCGAAAAAGCGGACGCAAGGTAGGGGCATCTCTTCGCAGATGCCCGATTAATTGTGCGGACGCCTCGGAGGTGCGTCCCTACCCATCGAAAATAATATATGGGAATGTGTGGTAGGGTCAGATCCCCGAGCTGACCGCTATTGACGGACGGTTACGGAGAACCGTCCCTACCAAAAGTCATGAAGGGGAAATGAAATTATGGATAAAAATCTACCGAATCGAAAAATGCTACCCCACAGCGTGCCTTATTGGTTGACGGAAAGTCCCATTTATTTTTTTACCGTTTGCGCAAGTCCGAGGGGAGAAAATCAGTTATGCAAAAAAGATATATCCGAAAAGCTTTGGGAAAGCGCATATTTTTATATGAAGAATGGAGATTGGTGGATATACTGTTTTCTGCTGATGCCGGATCATATTCATGCCTTGATTGGGCTTTCTATGAAAACAGGGCTTGCCGATTCTGTGGCATTATGGAAACGATATGCGGCCAGGAATTTAAAGATAAACTGGCAGCGGGATTTTTTTGATCATAGGCTTAGAAGAGAGGAGTCAATAATCAATAAAACTCAATACGTATTAAATAATCCAGTCAGGGCAGGATTGACAGAAAGTTATGAACAGTGGCCGTATTATTGGGGATTTAATTCAGATGGAAGGAGTATAAGGTAGGGCGGGTCTCTCCGAGACCGCCGAAAAAGCGGACGCAAGGTAGGGGCATCTCTCCGTAGATGTCAGATTGATTATGCGGACGCCTCGGAGATGCGTCCCTACCCATCGAAAATAATATATGGGAAGATGTGATAGGGTCAGATCTCCGAGCTGACCGCTCTTGACGGACGGTTGCGGAGAACCGTCCCTACCCAAAGAACAGGTATGAGAAAATATTAAAGGACTACGCTGATGAAGTTCAAGATTGTAAATTGTGTTGTTGTGCCATGCAAAAAATTATAATATTTTGTATGTTACAATCGGATAAATATAGAAATAGCACCCGTTGTAAAACTCAGGAACACTTAAACGAGCTGGGATTATGAGTTGGAAGAGAGTAAAGGTTCATGATTGTATTGAATTCTTCAATGGGAAAGGGATAAAAACAGAATTACATACTGGAGACAATCCAATTTATGGGGCCAATGGGATAATAGGTTCTACAAAAGAAAGTAACTATAGCAATGGAATTATAATTGGTCGAGTAGGTGCATATTGTGGAGCTGTCCAGGTAGAAAAAGGTACATTTTGGGCAACTGATAACACGATAGTAGCTAAGGCAAAAAGAGATAATGACAATCAGTTTTGGTATTATCAGTTTTCAGACTTAAAATTGAATAAATATGCAGGTGGAGCAGCTCAGCCACTTGTTACTCAGTCAGTCTTAAAAGAGATAGATATAGACCTTCCGCCGCTTGAGACACAGAAGCGGATAGCTAAGATATTATCGGCGTATGATGACCTGATAGAAAATAACCTCAAGAGAATAAAACTTCTCGAAGAAGCCGCTCAGAATATCTACAAGGAATGGTTTGTGAATTTCCGCTTCCCTGGCTCAGAACATACCGAGTTCATCAACGGCCTCCCCAATGGCTGGGAGAGAAAGGCATATTCTAAAGTAGCTGAGTTTGTTAATGGATTTGCCTTCAAGCCAAGTCATCATTTCTATGACGGAATACCAATTATAAAAATTAAAGAATTAAAAAGCGGTATTGCAGAAGATACGCCAAGAAATTCAGGTGAGGATATTCCACTTAAATACCACTTCGATGATGGCAGCATCATCTTCAGTTGGTCTGCCGACATTGATGCATATTGGTGGTCAAATGGCAAAGCCTTACTGAATCAACACTTATTTTTGGTATTGCCTAGTTATCCGAATGCCAACGAGTATTTCTATTTTGCATTAAAAAATTCAATGCAAGACTTTAGAAACAGAACAACAGGCGCAACAATGAAACACATCAAGAGAACTGAACTTGACAATGTTTTATGCGTTGTACCTGTAGAAGATACGGTGAAAGAATTCTGTAAAGTAACTTCTCCAATACTAAGCCTTATAACAAACTTAAATCAACAGAACCAGAAACTCAAAGAGGCGCGGGATATTTTGCTGCCACGGTTGATGAATAGAACGATAGAGGTTGGTGGTTCGTAGTTGGTGGTTCGTGGTTGACATGGAGAGCGTTTTGCTGTATTATTTGTAATACAACAAAAAGAGGAGGCGTGAAATGAGCGTAATGACTTTAAGATTACCCGAAAAAATAGAGAAAGAGTTATCGGAACTCGTTAAGACAACAGGACATACAAAGAGCTATTTCGTTAATGAGGCAATGAAGACATACCTGGAGGACAGGAAGGACTACATCAAAGCGGCGGCTATTCTGGAAAAGATTGAAGCTGGAGAGATGAAGACAAGACCTCTGAAAGAGATTATGGCGAAGTATGACCTGGGAAATTGAAGTATCGAAAGAAGCAGAGAGACTTCTTGATAAGCTGGCAAAGTCTGACAAGAAGACTCTAAACTTGATTTATAAGAAGTTGATGGTATTTGCTGAAAACCCGAGACAGTTTGGCAAAGCTCTCACAGGCGATAAGCAGGGAATATGGCGATACAGAGTGGGAGATTATAGGATTCTATGCCAACTGAAAGACAAAAAGCTGATAATGCTTGTTCTGATAATAGACCACAGAAAGGATGTTTACAGATAGGGAAATATGAGCTCTGATTATTCGGAAGATAAGCTGATAGAGCAGACCTGTATAGAGCTATTTAAGGATAAGCTCAAATGGGATACGATAAATGTTTACGGCGGTGAAGAGCTTGGCGTTACTGGCACGCTCGGACGGAATTCTGAGGCAGAAGTTATACTCAAGGGGCGTTTCTACGATGCGATAAAGAAGCTAAATCCCGCCCTTCCCACTCAGGCTTACGATAAAGCGTATGAGGAAATCATCTCCGATAGTGCGACCAAAACACTGTCTGAGCTCAATCAGGAGAAGTACAACTTTCTGAGGGACGGGATAGGAATTACCTTCAAGAACAAGAAGGGAGAGATTATCAGGAACAGGAAGATAAAGGTCTTCGACTTTGAGAACCCATTGAATAATGATTTCCTGGCAGTCCAGCAGTTATGGATAGAAGGAAAATCCAAACGCAAAAAGAGGCCTGATATTGTGGGTTTTGTCAACGGGATACCGTTATTATTTATCGAACTCAAATCACATCATCAAAAACTCAAGGTAGCTTATGAAAAGAACCTCTCCGACTACAAGGACACTATCCCGAAACTTTTCCACTGCAACGCATTTATCATACTGAGCAACGGTATTGAGAGCAAAATAGGAGCCATCACAAGCAAGTATGAGCATTTCAACGATTGGAAGCGAATAGAAGAAAAAGAGGAAGGAATCGTAAGCCTTGATACAATTATTCTGGGGGTTTGCGAGAAGAGACGCATTCTTGACTTATTCGAGAACTTTATTCTGTACGATACGACGATAGGTTCTGTGATTAAGCTCATAGCCAGGAACCATCAGTTTATCGGAGTTAATAAGGCTATTAACCATCTGAAGAAACAGCAGTCGCTCTTGCAGGCAGAAAAGATAAGGCCTGCCGATGCACAGAAGCTGGGCGTATTCTGGCATACGCAGGGGTCTGGCAAGTCGTACTCAATGGTTTTCTTCTGCCAGAAAATTAATCGTAAAATGGGCGGAGCGTATACCTTTATCATAGTTACGGACAGAGTGGAGCTGGACAAGCAGATTTACGGGACATTCGCAGGAGTCGGAGCCGCAACAGGCGATAATTCCAAGGCAGATAGCGGAGCGGAGTTAAAAGAGCTTCTCAAAACAGGCGATAAGTATATCTTCACGCTTATTCATAAGTTCAACTTCACTGAAACCGTAACTGAGAGAAGCAATATCATTGTTATCTCCGATGAAGCGCACAGGACACAGAACGGCACGCTAGCTGTCAATATGAGAAAGGCTCTCCCCAATGCTTCATTTATAGGGTTTACAGGGACGCCGCTCTTCAAGGACGATGAACTCACCAGAAGGATATTCGGAAAATATGTATCTGTCTATGACTTCAAGAGGTCTGTCGAGGACGGTGCGACAGTGCCGCTCTATTATGAGAACAGAGGCGAAAAGCTAAAGCTGAAAAATCCCACAATAAACGACGAAATCAGAAACGCAATAGAGGAAGCCGACCTCGATGATGACCAGGAAGAGAAACTCAAAAGACTTTTCGCAAGAGATTATCCCATCCTTACGGCGGAAAAGAGATTGCGCTCAATCGCAACAGATGTAGTGAAGCATTTCAACGGGCGAGGCTACAGAGGAAAGGGAATGTTCGTAGCTCTGGACAAGGTGACCGCTGTCAGGATGTACAGCTACATTGACGAGGAATGGAAGAAATATCTCATTAAGCGAAAAGCTGAAATTGACAAAATGACCGACGAGCAGGAACAGCTTATTGAATACAAAAGGCTTCAATGGTCAGAAGAGACCGAAATCGCAGTTATCATAAGCCACGAACAGAATGAAATAAGCAAGTTTAAAGCCTGGGGTCTGGACATTGAAGAGCATCGGCTGAAAATGAATGAACGAGATCTGGAGAAGGAGTTCAAGGACGAGAACCATCCTTTCAGGTTTGCCATAGTCTGTGCAATGTGGATTACAGGCTTTGACGTAAAGAGCCTTTCAACTATGTATATCGATAAGCCGCTCAAATCTCACACCCTGATGCAGACAATAGCCAGGGCAAATAGAGTTCACGAAGGAAAAAATAACGGCCTTATCGTGGATTATATCGAAACTTATAAGGCTCTGCTCCAGGCCTTGGCAATCTACGCTATTGGCGGCAAAAAGGACGGCGGAGAGATTGAACAGCCCGTCAAGCCATTGGAAGAACTCATAGAAGAACTCGAAGAGGCGCTTAACGCTACAAAATCCTTTTCGAAAGATGAACTTAACTTTGAAATTGAAGCCATTATTGAAGCTCAAGGACTGCGCAAATTAAAAGCAATTAAGGATGGAGTCGGAGCTGTTTGTACCAATGACGAGACCAGAAATAAATTCGGGATACTTGCCAGGGAAGTATTTAAGAAATACAAAGCCCTTATGCCTGAGGATGCTATCTATAAATTCCAGGCAGAAAGAGACGCTATCAATGCGATGTACTCCGTAATCAACCAGAATACTGAGGATGCAGACATTACAGCAATTGTCAAGCAGGTTCAGGATGTAGTAGATAAATCCATAGAGAGCCTTAATATTGAACTTCTACCTGTAGAAGGGCACGGCAACAGGTTTGACCTGAGCAGTCTTGATTTTGAAAAAATCAGGGGCGAGTTTGATAAACTTAAAGAGAAAGGACTGCAGAATATCGCCGTCCAGTCGCTCAAGGAGAAACTCGAAAAACAGCTTAAACGAATGATTGAAAAGAACCCATACCGCATAAACTTCTATGAACGGTATCAGGAAATCATAGAAGAATACAACAACGGCAAAGACTATAAGGCTGTCAAAGAGATATTCGACAAACTCATAGACGAGTTCAAGAAGATAGCAGAAGAGGAAAAACGAGGCATAAGGGAGAACCTTAATGAGGATGAGCTGGCTGTTTTCGATATGCTTGGCAAAAACAAGAAAATAAACGATAAAGAAAAAACCGAACTCAAGAATGCTGCCAGGAAACTATTAAAACGGCTCAAGAATAAGGAATTTAAAGTCGAATACTGGCCTGATAAAGTTCAAACAGCTGCGGCTGTCAGAACTACCATAAATGACTACCTGTTCCAATACCTCCCCCATCCCGTTTACGACGATGATGACAGAATCGCGAAAATAGAAATTCTCTATGATTTCTTCAAAGCCCGTTACTCGGACTTTGCCAGTGTAACGGCTATAAATATGTAGCGTAAATACTAAAGGCAGATACTTAAGGGAAAACACATAGGAGATTTCAGGGTAGATTTAGTAGCAGAAGATGACATGGGTAATTCTGTCATAATTTAGTGACAGTGTCGCAGTATTAAAACAAACCAGGCTTTGCTATCGCAATCTGCAGATATAAGACGCAGCGACTGCCTGTCCGAACGAAATTCCTCCGTCATTCGGCGGGACGTTTTCATGAATGTGTACATTGAGCTTAAACCGTTCAGAGAGCAGTTCTGAAACCAGCCTAGTAAGAATTTTATTCATAAACACCCCGCCGGAGAGGACTATATTTTTCACAGCCGTCTGGGAGAGTCCGAACTCTACCATTTTGGATATTGCTGAGGCTGCCACGACATGAAAGTCAAAAGCGTATTGATGCATGAGCGCAAGGTAGTTTTTGTCTCTATGCATACTGTTTATAAACTCCGGCGAAAAATTTTTAAAAGTCTGAGCCCAATCTATAAAAAGCATACCATTAATTTCGCTGGCGGAATACTCAAACATGTTATTTTTACTCGCAGTTTTTGTTTTATTAGCTTCTGTTTCCAGCATTATTGCGGCCTCCCCTTCGTAGGTAATTGTTTTGGGAGCGATTCCAAGCATCACCGATATTGAATCAAACAGCCTGCCTGCGGCATGGGTTAAAGGAGAATTTATGCTTTTCTCATATTGCTGTTTAAGCAAGGCGAGTTCTAATTCCGTTATTCCCATAATTCCGGTAGTTTTTTCCTGTATATCTATTCCTGCGTCAATCCATCTGCTTATCAGCTGGCGGGCTGGTCTGATGACAGAAGCGTCGCCTCCCAGAAGTTTTACTGCTTTAAACGTTGACAGCCTTTCGAAGGATCCTCTGTTAACGTGCAAAAGTTCTGCTCCCCATATCGTATTGTCCAGCCCCAGTCCTGTTCCGTCAAAAACGACAGCGAGAGCTTCTTCCAGGTTATGTTCGGCCATGCATGAACAAGCATGGGCGTGATGATGCTGAATTTCAATAACGGGTATATTTTTTTCTCGAGCAAGTTTATGTCCGAGAATTGTAGAATGCATATCCGGGTGCATATCTACTGCAATGACCTCCGGTTCCTGTCTGAAAAACAATGGAAATTCTTTCACGGTTTGTTCAAGGCCGCTTATTGCTTCCGGAGTTTCCAGATCGCCTATGTGCGGTGATAGTATCGCCTCGCTGCCGAAAGCGAGAGTAACTGTATTTTTTAATTCTGCTCCCATTGCAAGAATAGTTTTTCCTGCTTTTTTATTCAGTTTAATTGATTCTGGGGCATAACCTCTGGCCCTTCTCCATACTTGCGCTTTCCCATTTTGAATAGTTACCAAGGAGTCGTCGTTCCTGAGATTTATTTCTCTGTTGTGACAAAGAAAAGCGTCGGCTATTCCATTTAACATCAAAAAAGCCTCTTCATTTTTTATGCAGACGGGTTCTCCTCGTTTATTACCGCTCGTCATCACCAGCATATTTATTTCCTCGTCAAAAAGCAGGCAATGGAGAGGAGAATAAGGAATCATAACACCAAGCGTGTTTGTATCGGGTGATAGCAACCCAACTGGCAGATCGGTTTTAGCAAAATCTTTCAGTTTCAAAACCAGAATTGGAGATGCTGGAGAAGTTAATAACTTTTCTTCTTCCAAAGAAAGTTCACAATATTTTTTTATGGTTTCGATATCTTTTGCCATAACGGCAAAGGGCTTTGAGGGCCTTTCCTTGCGCTTACGAATGGCAATGATGGCATCTTTGTTATAAGCGTCAAACGCCAACAGGTACCCGCCAATTCCTCTAACAGCTACGATGGCGCCCGATTTTATGAGTTTCTTGACTTCTGCAAGACAGTCATCTGTGTTGATAATGCTTCCGTTTTTGTCGCATAGAAAAAGTTTCGGCCCGCACTGCGGACAGGCAATACTTTCCGCATGAAAGCGCCTGTTTGATGGATCTGTATATTCTTTTTTACAGTCATTGCATAATTCAAATTCAGAAAGAGTAGTTCTGCAGCGGTCGTAAGGCATCGCATTTACGACAGTGTATCGCGGGCCGCAGTTTACGCACGTCGTGAAGGGGTATTTATAGCGCCTCTCGGAAGGGCTAATTATTTCATCTCTACATTCTTTGCATATTGCAAGGTCTACAGGAATTGAAATTTTGTATGTAGAATCGCTTTCGCTTTCCAATATTTTAAATGGACTCTTTTGTTCGCACGGCTGGCTCTTGATTAATTTTATAGAGTTTATCTTTGCAATGACAGGCAGATTTCCAGGCAGCTTCTGAACAAAATTCAATATAGAACTTTCTTCTCCTTCCAGAATAAGCAGTACCTTTCCCGAACAGTTTTGTATTGTTCCACCAATACCTGAAGCCATAGCAAGATTGTATATAGCCGGCCGGAATCCAACCCCCTGCACTATCCCTTCTATCTCATATGTCCGCCTGATCATAATTTTCTTTCCCTAGCAGCCTGCCGGACTTCGTCTCGACAGCCTGCTAATAAAATTCTCCCCAGGAAAAATTTACTGAATACGTATTGCCTAGCAGTTTATCTGGCTTTACACGACAAACTGCCGGGGAAAGAAAATTATATATTTTTCTGAAGAAAACAAGAGCAATGAATTTATATTATAAAAACTATAGTGTCTTCCCTAATTTTCGTGTCGTGAATTTTAAAGTTCATTTGTTTGTGTTACAGTAGAAGACAATTTAGTTTTTTAAGTTTTTTTATCAGAGGTTTTTTATAATGCCGGTTTTCATGAAATTATATATGATGCTTTTTATAGTCCTTCTTGTATCTAATCTGATTTTTCATTTCAAATACAAGATGAAGCTTGTTTTCTTTGCCTATGAAATTTTCAGCGCGATTTATATGATTCTTGTAATGATAGTCTATTGGAATCCTCTTATCATGGAGAAGTTGAATATTATAAGCATCATGCCGTTAATATTCATACTTGCTGTAGATATATACTTTTCCATGTGGGGCAAGGTTGAGGATTTGGGTCTAAAAATTCCCGGGCTTTCAGTGCATGAACAGGAAACTGCAAAGGTCATATCCATCCTTTTTACTTCTCCGGCCTACATCGTAGGCCTTTTGCTTGCCTTTGAACTAGCGAGTACTCAAAAAATATTTACATTTTAAAAGTTCGAAAAAAGATAGAACAAAGCTCTGGGTAGTCTCCCTTTTTCTCTTTTTGATTCTCATTTACTAAGATTGCAAGCTTCTGCAATTGAGTAGAATAATTATCAATTTCAATATCCTTGATTCCAAGAAAATCAGCAAGAGCTTTGGTTTGAAGCAGGAGAATTTCGCAAATGGTATACAAATAAAGCATAAGTTCTGCTTTCGTTTGCTTGAATGCAACCACATGATAATTATCATCAGCACTCTTTTTAAGATGACATTCCCCTAATGCACTAATATTATTGTGTGCATTTAGGCATAGCATATTGTAAATAGAAAGGTATTCATCCAGTTTACCCGCAAGCTCTGCACGATCCCGAATATTAATAGGTCCATTATTTTCAGCAATTAATTGATCTAGTTTATCTTGGATATCGCAAATATCTTTTTTAGGACTTTGATTTGATATTATGTCCACAAAAAATGGATTGGATTCAGAAGAAAACACCTCTTTTGTCAATCGAAGTTTCTCTTTAAGGAACGAGGCATACATGCGTTTGTAGTAGTCCTGACACTTCATCAAACTGGTAAGATCAATGCCGGCTTCAAATATGCTTCGCAGCAATATAGGAATTCCTACCAAAGCATTCTTTTCCAGAAGAGCTTTACACCCACAGGCAATCTCAAACAAGCGAGCATAAAGACACACGGAATATAATTGTTGAGGATTCTTTCTATCGAACTTCAGAGTCTCAAGGAAATATTTAGCAAAACCCAAAATAGAAGTCAAAGCGTCTTCGCTTTGCTTGACAACGTCAATAGCTTTTATCATAATTTCCCTCTCGCCTAAGATGACTATGCGGATCAGTTTTTTTATTGTTTGTTTGAGCTTATGTAAGGAATTATATCACATTCCTTTCTTTTGGCCAAAATTCTATTGACATAATAACTTCACGAATTGAGGTTTTGTATAATTCAGATAGAATGAGCTTAGATAGCTCAAATTTTTAATAATTTTAGTTTGCCATTAGAAGACTCGAAAGAGATAATGATAACAGAGTATTTTAGCGGACTTATTTTCGGAAAATATGCTAAGCACTGAAACATGACAAACATTCTAAAAAATGATTTTTCTTGGTCTTTGCAAAGATCTACTATGTTTGAGAGATGCAAAAGGGAATATTTCTATCATTATTACGGCTCCTGGGAAGGGTGGAATGAGAATGCAGATGATAGGACAAAACTCATTTACAGGTTTAAAAACATAAAGAGTGAGGAGTTCTGGTTAAAGTCTATCATTGAAAAAGCTCTCGCCTCAGCGATAAAAAGAGAGATAGAATTCAGCTTGGCATCATGTAAAAGTTTTTCCATAAGAATGGCATATAGGGATATATTTGAACTTGAAAGAGAAGAATATTTAAATGATCCGAAAAAACTGTGCCTGGATAGTGTTTACTTTGCCGAAGAGTCTGTTGACAGCCTGAAAAAGCGGATCACAGCTAGGCTTGAATGTTTTTGGAATGTTATATGGGAAAATCCATTCTTTAAAGTCATCAGGGAAAAACGATACTGTGACTTTATCAGAACGGGCGGCATTGGCGAATTTGTTTTAGATAATATAAAAGTATGGGTTAATCCCGGTATCGTCTACATTGAAAAGGATGAGAGATTTATCATTGACATTTATCCTATGCCGAAGAAGAATGAAATTAAACCTGCTTTCTCTATGCCGCTTGCCATTCTTTTTCTAAAAGAAACTTACAGGCATACAAATGTAGAGATTGTACCAAAAACTATTATTGTTGACAAAGATAAATGTGTTGTGCTTGAAAAATGGCTGCCGGTATCTGCACTATCTGAACTGATAAGGAAATCATCCCTTGACATGCTTTCCTATCTTACGTTTGACAAAAAAGCTTATGAGGAAAATTTCCCTAAAAATAGTGAAAAAGAAAAATGCCGCACCTGCCATTTCAAAGAGGCATGTGCGACATAATAATTAAATTGACTCTCCGCGGGCGAGTTAATTATTTTGCTGTTACTCTTATCCTAATCAATGGGAGCATGAATAATACCGCAAGTACGCAGGAAGCAAGGAGGAATAAGAACCCTGCATTCCATCCCCATGTATCCATTATCATTCCCATTACCAGAGTAGCTCCGGTTGTTCCGAATAGATACCCGAAAAGTCCTGTAAACCCTGTGGCCGAACCTGCAGCCTTCTTTGGAACTATGTCAAGGGCATTCACACCTATAAGACCTACAGGACCATAAACGAAGAGTCCCAAGGATGCAAGAATAATGGTGTAGAAGAGCCCGGAACCATCTACTTTCCAGTAGAGGAATACAGACACAAATGCCAAAGCCATAAATATGATTATTGCAGGAGATCTACGTGAATGAAAGAATCTGTCAGATATCCATCCGCATCCTATTGTCCCTGCTATACCTGCAAATTCATAAAGAAAGTATGCCCAGGAGGCGTGGCTGAAAGGAATATGCTTGACAGAAGTTAAATAGAGTGGCGCCCAGTTAAGAGCTCCATAGCGCACTGTATAAACAAATACATTTGATAATGCCAGACACCAGAGCCACTTATTCGGCAGAACATACTTCAGAAGTATCTCTTTGGTACTCAATTCTTTTTCGGCGTTGATCCCGACTGTAGTCAAAGCATAATCATTGCGGAATTCCTCTATCGGAGGAAGACCCACCGATTGCGGAGTATCGCGCAACATGAACATCACAAAGAAACTCCCGACGATAGCCAGTATCCCGGGGACATAAAATATTGCCTCCCATTTCGATGCTTCGGGTACCCCCATGAGAACCACCAATGTCATAGCCCACCCGGCAATTGGTGCGATAATCCCCCCGCCTATATTATGAGAACAGTTCCAAACTGACATTTTAGTACCACGCTCGCTTATGGAAAACCAGTGAGCCATAGTCCTGCCACATGGAGGGTAGCCCATTCCTCCAACCCAGCCGTTTATAAACATCATGCAATACATCAGAGCTACACCCGAAAAGACAGGAAAAAAGATATTCACAAGCCCTGAGAGAAAGAGCCCTGTTGCCATAAAATATCTAGGATTGCTTCTGTCGGAAATATTCCCCATAATGAATTTGCTCCAGCCGTACGCAGCCGCATAAGCCGAACCTATAAGTCCGAGCTGGGTCTTGGTGTAGCCTAGTTTAACCAAAAAAGGCATCGCGAGTCCATAATTATTCCTTACCAGATAAAAAGCCGCGTATCCAAGAAATATTGCCAAGAATACCTGCCAGCGTAAAAATGTATATCTCTTCTTTATCTGATCCGCTGGAAGTTGCTCTATGTGCGGCGCCGGCGTAAATATTCCTATCATAATCATCTCCTTTGATTGTTATCACTACGTTAACTTTGCTATATGCTTCAGTTTCCGTAATACTTTTACCATTTGAATGACACAACGACTGGTATTCTCTCGCTGACGCATACTCTTCCACCTTTTTTATAGTTTTTAACCTATATTTTTATTTTTTTAATCGTTTATTTGTGAGGTTTATTCTCCTTATTAAAAAATAAACTGTATTTACGTAGTTATTTCACACAATAACCAGAAAGATAGTATCTACCTTATTATCATGTAGTTAAAAAATAAGAAAAAAAGGGAGGAATAGCAATCACAGAGATTGTTAAGCATTTAAGCGAAAAACAAGACAAACTGTTTTTGATTGATGGAGAGAGCGTAACGAAAATACAAAATCTAAAAAATGGGTTATTATTTGCGGTTTTATGCAAAGATTTCTTTAGGTCCTCCCTACTTGCCAATTTGTTAGGAGTTAGTTATTAATTATGTCCACGCATTTTTACAACTTGCATTTTGTTCCATGAACCGATAAAATCAATGTAATTGTAAAAATTGAAATTTTATTAGGAGAATGGAATTAATGTTGAGAAATTTTATCAAAAAAATTATTCCAAGCAGGGGAGATATTTTTTTTACGCTATTTGAAGAATCGGCAATTCTAGCTAAGGAATCTGCGAAGATTCTCGTAGATATTCTGGATTCGCAGAATGAAAGCAAAACCACCCTGCTTCATGCGGATTTAAAAATACAAAAACAGAAAGCATCAACAAACAACAGAAGAGTCGTTAGGGAGCTTAATCGTATGTTTATTACGCCCATAGACCGCGGAGACATACAAAGGCTATCAAGCATTCTTTACAAATTGAATAAAAAAATAGTAAAAACCGCTATGAAACTTCAGGTCTTCAACATAGACGCAAATACTGATAACTGTCTCATAAAAAGCGCAAACACTCTTTTGCTTTCAATGGAACTGCTCACAGATGCCATAACCGGCCTAAAAGAGGCAAATCAGAAAAAGATATCTATAGCCGATGACAGAATCAACGAACTGGAAGAAAACACTATTGAAGACTTACATCATTCGATAAATGAAATGTCCTCGGGCAAGTTTGACATTCCCACGATTTTAAAAATAGAGAGCATAAGAAAAAATATAGATTCGGCGATAGAATCTAGTGTATTAATCGCTGATATAGCAATGCAAATATCCTTGAAAAGTATATAATTGAGCAAACATTTATGACAATATTTATAGTTTTTCTTATAATTGCAATTGCACTGGCATTTGAATATATAAATGGATTTCATGACACGGCAAATGCTGTAGCAACATCAATCGCGACAAAATCTCTAACTCCGCTTCAAGCCATTGTTATTGCGGCAATATGCAACATTGTCGGAGCTTTAATCAGCACAAATGTGGCTATAACAATAGGAAAAGGACTAATAAATGCGGCTCTGGTAACTGGTATTGTAGTACTAGCTGCACTCTTAGCAGCTATATTTTGGAACCTTATAACATGGTATTTAGGAATTCCCTCCAGCTCATCTCACGCGCTAATCGGGGGGCTGATAGGATCTGTCTGGTTCCACAATGGTTCTGGCGCTGTTAATTTCGCAAACTTGATCAATAAGGTCATATTCCCTATGATCTTATCACCCATAATAGCATTCTTTTTGTCTTTTTTAATAATGGCGATAATAGGTTTTTCATTCCGTAACAACAAAACTCCCAGAAAGACCAATAGTTTTATCAGAGAACTACAGGTAGTTTCGACAGCTTTCCTCTCATTCAGCCATGGATCCAATGACGCACAAAAAACAATGGCCATTATAACGCTTACACTGTTTGGGTACGGATTTATAGACAAGGTAGCGGTACCGGTATGGGTGATTATAGCATGCGCTGTATGTATGGGGCTCGGAACGCTATCGGGTGGAATGAGAATTATTAAAACCTTGAGTTCGCGAGTGGCAGAATTAAAACCAGCCAATGGGTTTTCTGCTGAATTAAGCTCAGCCACGCTTATTTTTGGAGCATCTCTTGTGGGGCTTCCATTGAGTACCACTCAGGCTGTATCAGGTTCAATAATGGGTGCGGGATGCGCCGGAAAATCCGCGATTAACTGGGGAGTTGTTAAAAATATGGCTATAGCCTGGGGGCTTACAATTCCTGTATGTATAATTTTAGCCGCGTTTTTTTTAGAAATACTTATGTTTTTCCGCTAATCAGCGATTATGGGTTCATCTTTTTTAGAGAGAAGGTTCAGAGCAACAATGGCAGCCTCTACTTCAGCTTGCTTTTTATTGCTTCCTTTTCCTTCCGATATCTTATCTTTGCCAATGTAAAGTTCAACCGTAAAAAACGGAATATGTTGAGGCCCTGTTACGTCTTTAAGAACATAAACAGGCTTGGTTCCCCTTTCTTTCTGCAACATTTCCTGTAATAGTCCCTTAGGATTTAATTTGAAAGCGGCAGCAGATGACTCCTCGATGATTACATCAGTTATTTTCAAAAAAACTCTCTTGACTTCTTCCAGTCCTCCATCGAGGTAAATTGCTCCCATAACAGCTTCAAAAGCATCGCATAATGTAGAATCCCTGTTACTTCCGTCAGATTCTTTTTCCCCTTTGCCAAGGAATATATAATCTTGAAGGGTTATGCTTCTGGCAGCATTAGCCAAAGTGGTTCGCTGTACTATGGAAGACCTTATCACAGTAAATTCTCCCTCTGACTTTTCCTTGAATTTATTAAAGAGGTAATCCGTCACAACCAACTCAATAACAGCATCTCCCAGAAATTCTAGCCTTTGATTATCGTAGCTTAATGCTCTTTCAGAGGCGTAAGAACTATGAGTAAGAGCTTCCTTAAGAATCAAATCATTGCTAAAGGAATAACCCAAATCTTGTTGAAGCTTTTCGAAAGTCATAACACAATTTTAGAAAGCAGTTATACCGGATGAGTGTTTAATATCTATTACACTAAGCTGCAGTGTCATAGAGCCATTATAGTTGTTTATTTGAGGAACAGCCAAAACATCCCATGGAGGTTCGGGCAACTTATCTTCAGAAAAGTTAAACGCAATAAACTGTATTGAATAATTATTAGAATCTTTAAGGTACCCCTTGCTATGCCCCTGACCGATGGTCTTTACGTAAGGAACAGAGAGATTAGTCAGCCTGAAAGTAGGCTGAAGATTGCCAAAACCGAAAGGTTCAAGACGTTCAAGCTCATCAAAGAATTTCTGGTCGAGTTCAGGAATATAAATATCACCATCGTAATCCATTTGAGGGATAAGATCTTCAGGAGTTATTACGTTGCTTACTGAATCTTCAAACCTCTTTTTCAGTAAATCTATGTCTTTGGGGTTTAGAGATAATCCCACAGCCATAGGATGCCCCCCATATCTTGTCAGAATATCATCACTTCCTGTTAAGATACTTACAAGGTTTACATTAGCTGAAGAGCGACCTGAGCCGTAAGCCTGCCCGTCTATAATAGTAAGAACGATTGTCGGTCTGTTGTAATCCCTGGCGACTCTTGAAGCTACGTTTCCTATCACTCCCTGATGCCAGTTGTGCCCATAAATAAGTATGGAATAGGACTCATTCATTTTAATGGTCTGGTATATTTGAGATTCCGCTTCTTCAAAAATTTCTTTTTCTTTGCTTCTTCTCTGATTGTTATAATCTTTCAACTGTTTAACCAGCGCCGTAGCCTCAACGATACTGGCAGTGTTAAGAAGTTTATAAGCCACCCCGGGATCTCCAAGCCGCCCTGCCGCATTAATGTATGGCGCAAGCTTGAAAGCTATATCTGTTGACTTCAAAGAGCCATTGACACCTGTAATTTCACATAAAGCCCTTATTCCTGGTCTTACCTGGCGTGAAAGAACTTTGAGTCCGTATTTTGTAAGTATTCTGTTTTCGCCAAATAACGGAACAATGTCTGCGACAGTTCCAAGAGCTACAAGATCAAGAACTTCTTTTAAATCAATCTTTTTGAAAGTAAGACCATTATCCACACCATATTTTATAAAAGCGTGAGCCAATTTAAATGCGGTTCCTACACCTGCCAGACAGTGAAGTTTTTTCAATTCCGGGTGAACTTTTGAATTTATTATGGTATGGGCCGCAGGCAGTTTTGACGCCTGTTCATGATGATCCGTAATTATAACATCTATTCCCAGAGAATTTGCTCTGTCTACAGCATCATTACTTGTTATTCCACAGTCAACAGTAAGAAGAAGATTGCACTTATACACTTTTAATGCATTGTCCAGTGATTCTGAAGTAAACCCATATCCAGTATCAAGTCTATGAGGAATGAAAATTGAAACATTTGCGCCACATTCAGTAAGCACCCATGATAACAAGGCTGAGGATGTCAATCCGTCAACATCAAAGTCACCGTGTATAAGAATGTGTTCGTCCCTTTTTAGAGCTTCCCACAGCCTGGCAGAAGCTCGTTCTGTTCCCGGCAGTTCATATGGCGAACTCAAATCGTTAAGCGTGGCATTGAAAAATTCCCCAATATTTTCAGAGGATATTCCCCTACACGCTAGAACCTGTGCTATCGGTCTCAGCACACCATGTTCTTTTATTAATCTGTCAAGTTCTTTTACCGAAAAAGTCTTACCAACCCATTTATTCTCCGTCATTATTCTCCGTAATACCTTATTTTTAATATTATTGTTCATACAATAGTCCATAAAATTAAAAAAAAACTTGATTTAAACTAAAATTAAATTATTTTTAACATCTCATCATAAGGATGCCGACGTGGCGGAACTGGCAGACGCGCTACGTTCAGGGCGTAGTTCCCGCAAGGGAGTGTGGGTTCAAATCCCTCCGTCGGCACCATTCTCAACAATCATCTTTGGAAACAAAGGAGGCACAGGGAAAAATGAAGATAAAAAGAGTTCTTGCCGATAAAAAAGAGAATAAAGTCTGTACTATAAACATCAATGATACTATAAGAACAGCCACAAAAAAAATGACAGATGAAGACGTCCACGCACTTATAGTAATTGAAGACAATAACGACCCTCTGAGTTATGTGGGGATAATAACTACAATAATGATAATAGCCGAATCCTGGAAATATGATAATATCCTGGAGGAACCGGTTGGAAAAATTATGTCTCATCACTTGCTGGTAATAAAACCGGAAGACGATGTCGAACAGGTAATGGGATTTTTCACGAAGACAAAAATAAGATACATTCCTATTTGGGAAGGAGAAAAGATAATCGGGGTGTTTTCAGCCGTAGACCTGGTTAGAACTTTGCTCAAAGAGAAAGAAATACAGTTAACATCCTTAAGCGACATGTCTGGCGGTACTTACGGGAATAAAGTCTACTGATTGCCTTGACCGATATTGCTCAAAATTTACTCAAAACCCGTTTCGTTCTTAAATAAGAGATTTGCAAACAAACCTACGCAAAACATATATACGAGGGCAAAGTAAATAACAAACATAGCTTTTCTCTCAGTCCTAAAAGATCTCCTACGCAACCGATAATAATATGAATAACAGCCTGCCTGCAGTCGTAAGACTACAGAACACGCTGACCACTTTTACACCATTTGTAGCAGAATTCCATCCACGATATTCGTTGAGAAATTTTACCATCCAGATAGAAATTCCCTGTTCTATTCCGATGTAAGCAAAAATTAAAGAACAAACCCAGCTGATAGAAATCCAACTCATCCCTTCAGGAACAAACAAGGCTACGAGGCAGCGCTTGCGTACAATAAGAAAAAATTCTCCAATAATCAGATATTTTGCAAATGAGTTTTTTTCAGTCACTCATTTTTTCAGAAAAAAAGAAGCCACCCCTTTTGAGGCCAACAACATACTTCATAGAACTCCTAATATTTAACTAGGCCACGGGGAATTTGGAACCGTAACATAAAACTTGTGCGTCGGGGATGCTTCGGATGGAGGGGTGTAGTGGGTCCATAAATCGTCGTATCTGATTGCACCAGGGCATTCGGGGCTGTTTATTTGTAAAATGGGGCCAAGCTCTACCATTTTCAGTATTGTATTTTTATATATAACTGAAAGCTGATATCCATAATCCTGCCCTGGCTGATTAATGAAATTAAATTGCATCTCCCTTGCTAGGTATGGGCCGCTCATCCCATTCAATTTGTACGTGCATTCCGACAGTGGGGTGACGGGACTTGAGCAGGTCGGGCGTGTGGCTATAACCTCCTCAATCAAGTGTAGGCGTGCGTTTCTTTGAATGAGATTTACTCTGAAAGTTATGCCTGATGAAACTATCCTATCCCTTTGAGAAAGCTCAAGACGTTGAATCTCCGCATGTAACCTATTAGTCATCATGAAACCCAGAGCGATAATGGTGACAAAGCGCATGGTTGCGTTTTTATACATATTTTTTGTACTCCTCAGTCTAATTTTATATTAGTAATTGATTAAATGTTGAATCAGATATTTTAAAGTCGATATAAATATTTTCTAGCAGTTTGTCGGGATTTGCCCTAAAACTGCCGGAAATAGAAAAATATACATTACTGAATTCAATGTACCATTTTCAAGAATTCTGGAGATACTTTATAGATAGGCATAGTTGATCTCTGATTAACGGCTACTAAAAAAATGGAGGTAGGGTTATGAGTATTGACTCAGCAAAAGCGTATGTAGAAAGAATGAAGAACGACGAGGAATTCAGGAAGAAAGTCCTTGCCTACAAAGATGCCAAAAAGAGAATGGAACTGGTAAAAGCAGAAGGTTATGACTTTGCTGAAAATGACATTAAAGTTGTAACTGCCGTTATGAATGGTGCGGAGCTAGGAGCAGTAACGGGAGGCAAGGGACGTGGTCCATGCGGGAACACGTTCATACATTAATTTGTGCGAATTACAAAACACACATGTGAGTACGATAAAAATAAAACCAGAAGATCAATGATTGGATAAAATAAGAGCTTACGTTGACCAGAGGCCGAAATAGGCTCTTTTACATAAGCTTAGTTATGTTTATATAATATAGTTTTATAAATTTGAGTTTCATATTTAGAATGAAAGCTTTTATTTTATTATTGTGCAATTCTTAAAGGAATTATCACTCTGAACAAATTGGCAAATGCCAGCGAAAACAACACCAATAACATCAAGGAAGCAAGAAAATACTTCCTTTTCTTTAATATTTCCGACAGATAAAACTTCAGCAACTTTAAATCAAAAATATACTCACAGGTTATTCTGAATCCTGTCTATATCTTCCTTTGAGAGCTCCTGATATCCGCACGGCTCCATACTGAAAGAGGCTCTACCGCCTGAAAGTTTAGGAAGCGCCTTGCTGAACCCGAACATTTCGATAAGGGGCACTTCGCATTCAAGCTTCTTTATATCAGTAAGATTTTCAACTTTATAAATTACCGCTCTTCTGGATTGAAGATATCCTGTAATTTCACCGATGGTATTTTCAGGGCTCATTATTTCCATTCTGGTAATTGGCTCCAACAACACCGTTCCGCTTCTTATTGCTTTTTCTACCCCGTTAAGAACTGCTCCGGCAATAGCGTTTTCAGAGGTCTTATCTTTAGATCCTATTATTTCCATTACCGTTCCCTTTATATATGTAAGAGGATATCCCCAATTCCCTCCTGTCTTTAATGCGTTGAGTAAATTTTCTTCCGCTGCTGCAAGCCAGGCATGAGGAAGGGATTTCGCATTTTTAACGTCAAGATTTACTTCAAGTCCGCCTGTCAGCCGCGAACACGGTTCAAGACTAAATGTCACTTCCGCATAATACTCTTTTTCGGCTAAGACTTTATTAAAAACTCCTGTAAAAACACCCCCGGATATAAGAGTTTCTTTGAAAACCACACTGGGCGCTCCGTGCCGAATATCAAGATTAAACTCGTGCTTAAGTCTGTTAGTATTTATTTCTAGGTGAAGTTCACCCATTCCTGACAAGAGAAATTGCCCGGTACTTTCATGTATCTTCGTATTCAGTGTAGGATCTTCCCTGCAGAGCATACAAAGAGCATAATCAAGTTTGTCCTTGTCCTTTGAAGATTTAGGCTCAACAGCAATTGAAATAACTGGCTCCGGAAAAGTAACCCCTTCAAAGCGCAAGGGCTTTTCTATGGAGCACAAGGTATCGCCCGTAGTAGTATCCTTTAAACCTACAAGCCCGACAATGTCTCCCGGGCCAATATTATCGACAGGCTCAACATTTTTTGAGTAAAGCCTCAAAATCCGTTTTATCTTAAACTTATCTTTAGTTCTAGGGTTATAGACGGACATGTCGGTTGATAAATTCCCGCTATAAGTTCTTATGTACAATAAATCTCCGCTGCCGCTAGCTATTACTTTAAAAACCAAAGCTGAAAAATTATTCCCGTGAATATCTATGTCAATTGGTTCGTTATTTTTTGCATTATATGCTTTTTGAACAGGGAAATCCTCAGGGCTGGGAAGGTAGAGAGAAACAGCATCAAGCACAGGTTGAATTCCCATGTTTTTCTTTGCGGATCCGCAGAATATTGGACAGATTTTATTCTCTTTAACGAGCCGTCTTAGTTCCGTTTTCAATAGATTCGAACTTATTGGCTTTCCATCGATGTAAAGCTCCGCTATTTCATCTGAAATATCGGCGACGGAAGCAAGCATTTCATCTCGCCTCATCATCGCCTCATCCCTTAGCTCCGATGGAATGTCAGTTGTTACAACTTCTCCTCCATCTTCACCCTCAAACTTGAGCATTCTCAACTCTATCAGGTCTATAACTGCTTTAAAGTCGGACTCTGAGCCGACAGGCATCTGCACCGGAACAGACTTTATATCGCTGAATTTTGACTGAATATCTTTTACAACTTTGTCAAAAGAAGCTCCTATCCTGTCCAGCTTATTGATGAAAGCAATCTTGGAAACATGATACTTATTCGACTGCCTCCAGACTGTTTCGCTCTGCGCCTCAACTCCTTCGACACCACTAAAAACAACAACAGCACCGTCTATGACGCGCAAAGACCTCTCTACTTCCGCAGTAAAGTCTATGTGTCCGGGAGTATCTATGAGATGAAAAAGATTATCACCCCAGTGAAAGGATGCGGCCGCGGCAACTATGGTTATTCCCCTGCTCCTTTCTTCGTCAAGGTAATCCATAACCGTATTGCCGGAGTCGACCTCGCCAATCTTATAAGTCTTTCCAGAATAGTACAGAAATCTTTCGGATAGCGTAGTCTTACCTGCATCAATGTGCGCTATTATGCCGATATTCCTTATCTTACTTAATAACGCGCTACTATCTTTCTGCTCTTCTTTTGTCATAAAAACAATTCAAATTTAGAATTTATGATTGACAATTTTATTCATTCTCTGTCTGCCGTTAAATCCTTATCGAATTTAAAATACCAACAGACAGTGTAAAATCGCAATGCACATGCATAAATAAGAGATTCTAACTACAACAAAATACAATAAAAGCTTAACCCAACAGATTGCGTGAGGAAAAATATAGCATCACAATGAAGAAATCAATAGCATTGTCAAAATTTGCCGATAGGAAATCAGAGACAATTGCAAACTCTTTTCCGGTTCCGACAGAGCGGAACCCTCCAGTTTCGAAAATGGAGAGATTTACTCCGTCAAAACCGCTTGTATTTGAATTTTTCAAAAGGCCCATATGTCAAAATAGAAATCAATAAAGTTTTGAGAGGAAGTAATTCATCTGAATATACCACCATGGCCAGTCATGATTTACATCAGACCCCCAATAGTCAATCCATGCTGGAATACCTTTTGCTTTAAACGTATTATCTAAAGCCTTTGTGTCTTCTATGGCCTCATTTTCCCATGCACCCTGTCCCGTGCATATAATAATTGCACTCTTCCGGCACCAGTTCAGAATTGTCGGCTCCGTAACATTTGGCAGAAAATGAATAGGCGAATTATAATAAACCTCTTTAACATCTCCCCAGGACAGCCTGAACTCATTTCGATCCATCCTGTAAAGACCGCTTAAAGCTATAGTACCTCCGCACAGGTCCGGATGTCTCAGAAAAAAATTAACAGCATGATAAGCACCCAAACTTGTACCTGTAGCCATAGGCCTTTCATTAGGTGACTTTGTGTGTTTTCTAATAAAAGGAATTACTTCATCGGCAATGTATTTATCATACTGATTATGTCTTGCATTTCTTTCAGCCGGGCTGACACTAAAATTATACCATGACTCAATGTCGACGCTGTCTATAGCATAAAGCTTTATTTTTCCACAGTCTATATAACCACTGATTTTATCAATCATCCCCTGCCCTTCAAAATCAAAATATCTCCCCCTGGAACATGGAAAAACTATGAATGGCTTTCCATAATGCCCGTAAACCTTAAGTTCCATATCCTTCCCAAGCTCAGGGCTATACCATTTGTGTACTTCTGTGTGCATATCACCCACCTATTTTTATTGTAATATCTACTATATTATTGAAGGAGTAGGAGTCAGCTTTATCCGTTTTCCCAGCACAATACAATTATACAAAGCTCTACCTATCTGACCTCTGGTCATGAAGTTATTACTGCCGGCAGCCTCCTCTAGCGATATGACAACCTGGCTATAAGCATCATAAACATTAAACATAACCTTCTCATCATCCCATATTGCCGGGTTTGATATATCTGTATCGCATGAAAACTTTACAAGCAGTTTGCCGCTTTCCCAGAAAACCCAAAGTTCATTCCCGACTGGTGACAGAAGAGATACATTTATAACATTCTCTTCCTCTGTTAGTTTTAAACCTTTTGCTTTTGCCAGCTGTATAATTTCGGCTCTAAAAACCTTTTTTGCTCTTTCTATAAACTTCTGATCGGCAAATTCTATCGCCTGGTTTCTTGTTTTTGTAAGATATTCTTTTATTTCTTCCACATTTTTATTAAGTGAAACAGATTTTAAAGACTGCCTGTTTTCATCCCTAATACGCGATACTCTAACAATTTTAAAGCCATTACTTTTAATCTCTTTTTCACTTTCTTCTATTTTGTAGTCTGACTTTTTTAACGTTAAAGAAATTTGCCATACAGGTATAAAAATTTCACCAAACTGACTATTGTCGCCCTGATCCAGATTTACCGGTAGAGAACGAACTTGAAACTCCATTTTAGAAATTTTAACGGCAGATTCAATATCAGCCTCGTCCAAATACCAGAGATAAAGATATCTTAATACTTCACAGAGAAGCTTGTGCTCAGACAATTCTTTTATCGTTTTGTCTGATTTTAATTCAGACGCAGAAGCTCCGCAACTAAAAAAAACTGTCAAACTGAACATCAAGACTACACAAATGATTTTTTTCAAAACACTATTCCTTTCTTTTAAGCGTATAGAATCTATTTCCTGCAATGGCGCCATTTTTCGAGTCGGGAATTGCAATAAAATTTCCGCCGGGCCGATAATAATCCTTGTTTGCCATCCATGAGTATGCCCGGCCTGTTACCTTTATCGCATTTATTATATCAATATCTGCAAATATATCAGGCTCTTTTATCCGGTATTGCTTTATATATGAGGATGAAATAGACTTAGCATAACTTAACAACTCAGCAAATTTCCCCGGCTTACTGCCGCGGTTAGCAATTTTCAAAAGATATTTTATTCTGTCACAAACCCTTGAATCATGACCAGGCAATCCTTCATCATTAGCAAAAAAACCTTCGCATTGGCCATTCGCCGTGATTATGTCGATAATGTTTTCTGTAGAAGTGTTTGCTATATGTTGTTGTTTGTATCCTTTTGGGATCAGGAACAAACGGCAATGCAAAACCCAGAGAATCTGTATCATACCCGTTTTGCTGTCTTTTACGCTTACATAGCTGTGCTCCCCTGGAAATGGCACTTCATTTATCAGCAAATAAGCCAAATATCCATCGGGAGTGGATGAGGAGCAGAGCTTAACAAATTCACGGTAAGGTTCTGCCCTGCAAAAAAAAGCACACGACAGCATAAAACCCATAATCAAAACACGGACCATAATCCATTTTTTAGAAAAAGAATTATTAAACATAAAATTATCCTGAATTATTCTTTTCACTTATTAAAGCTATCTTATAGCAACGACATAGTCAACGATCAACTCTATAAAACAAACATTGCTTTTTTTAAGGGAACTGGCTATTTTTAAGGCATATTATTTTAAATTTCAACACAAATTCGGAGAAGATGTATGTCTGGACACAGTAGATGGGCAAATATCAAACATAAAAAAGGCGCGGCCGACAAGAAGAAAGGCAAAGTCTTTTCAAGAATGTCAAAAGAAATAATGGTAGCAGTCAAAGTTGGAGGGGCTGATCCCGACACTAACGCTAGGCTTAATGCTGCAATAATAGCCAGCAGAGCTGTAAATATGCCTGTCGCCAATGTCGAAAGGGCCATCAAGAAGGCGTCAGGAGAAGGAAATACTTCCAATTATGAAGAAATCGTATATGAAGGTTATGGACCGGAGGGCGTAGCCATACTCATTGAATGTCTTTCCGATAACAGAAACCGTACCGCCGGAGAAATAAGAATGATATTTGACAGGAGCGGCGCAAATATGGCAAGTAGCGGTGCAGTTACCTGGATGTTTCACAGAAAATGTCATTTTGTAGTAACGGGCGAGAATGCAACAGAAGAAAAACTCTTTGAATTGGTAATTGAAGCTGGCGCTGAAGATCTCGAAATTGAAGGCGGAGTGGCTGAGATATGGGGACCTGTAGAAGCATTTTTAACAATATCAAAAGTGCTTGAAAAAGCAAAAATAGAAGTAGAGGAAGCCGGTCTTTCCAGAAAAGCCGAAACCTCTGTAAACATAAAAGATCCGGAAAAAGCCAAAAAATTACTTACTCTGATAGAAAAATTTGAAGACCAAGATGATGTCCAGGCCGTTCATGCAAATTTTGATATCCCTGACCAAATAATGGAGTCGATACAAGTAGAATAGACCAGAGATCATAGACTGGAGACAGAACAATTAACCACGAACCACGAACTAAAATGATTATTTTAGGAATAGATACAGCTTTAAGATGTACAGGGTACGGCGTGCTTCGCGCAGAACAGGATAGTTTCGAAGCAGTTGATTGCGGTGTGATAAAAAATCACAAAGACCTTTCGCACACGCAATGCCTTCTCCGGCTTTCCAGAGGGGTAAAGGAATTGGTAAAAACTTTTAAAATTGATGCAGCGGCAATAGAGGGAGCATTCTTCGGCAAGAATGTTAAAACCACAATGATCTTAGGGTATGCCAGAGGCGCAGTAATGACAGCGCTGGCGGAATATGGAATTCCAGTGTACGCTTATTCGCCAAAAGAGGTAAAAGCAAGCGCAGGCGGGATAGGTACCGCTTCGAAATTTCAGGTTGCCGCAATTCTATCGTCCTTGCTAAACATGGATGTAAGCAAGCTTGAATACGATGCTACTGATGCCCTCGGATTAGCCATATGCCATGCAAACAAAGCATTGCGTTCAGGCAATGAATACACTCTCCCAAAACCAATATAATTTAAGGTTGTAAAACATGTTAAAAATCCTATCCTCATCAAAAATCTCACCATGGATGTCAGGAATACTTATAGCATTTCTTTTTATACTGAGCCTATATGTTATTGATTCGTCCGTAGGCTCGATAAATGCTTACTCTAATCTTGCAAACAAGGCGGCAGCAATCTATAACGGCAATATGCCATCGATTACCTGGGATGAAATGTTCCTGATAGGAATACTTATTGGTGCGTTCATAGCTGCGCTTGCCGGAAAGCAGTTTAAACTCCAGCTTTTTTCTGAAGATCATCTTTCGAAAGGGCCGGCTTATTACCTGACTTTTGGAATAATGCTTAATCTGCTGGGAGGCTTTTTAGTCATGGCAGGAATGATTATAGCAGGAGATACCTTTACAAAAATGTGGGGAGACGCTTTGGGGTTATTTACTATTGTAGGCCTCTTTTTGATAATAATGTTTGTGGAAGCTGTTCTTATAGGAACTATGTTGAGTTTAAAAATCGAAGAAAAATAGCAACTAATTAAGGATAAAACATGCACCCATTGCAAATATCAGGAAATGTAAAATTGTTCGCCGCACTTTTTATAGGTATCCTATTTGGATTTATTCTCGTAAAATCTGCGTTATCAAATAGAAAAACATTCATGGACCAATTTACGTTCAAAGACAACTCCTTCGCAATAATATTTTTTATTTCTATAACTGTCGGCGTACCGGTATGCTATTTTCTTACAAAATACGGAATAATAAACCTGCACCCTTCAAATTATAGATTTTGGCCGATCGTAGTTGGTGCAATACTTACAGGAATCGGACTTGTTCTGTGCGGACATATTCCAATAACGGCAATAGCATCTTTTGGAACAGGAAAGCTCTACTCTCTCATCGTACTTTTAGGCATGCTTGCAGCTTTCCCTGTCATAAATCTTATAGAGCCAATTCTCAACGATTACGTATTTGGGAAACCTGATCCTGTAGATTTGAATGTGCTGGCCCAAAATTCTCTTTTCTTTCAGGGAAAAACAGCAATGTTATACCTAATACCGGCAATATGTCTGGTGCTTGCACTTTTCCTTCGCCTGATACAGAGAGGATCCGGAACCAAATCAAAAAAGAAGGAAGAAACTTAAAATTTAACATTCTAAGTTTTAAATTTTTATGGAAGAAGCAAAGCATATCTCAACCGGCAAAAAGGGAGAAAAAATAGCTTGCCACCTGTTGAAAAACAAAGGGTTTAAAATTCTCTTCCGTAATTACAAATCAGACAATCGCACAGGAGAAGTAGATATTGTTGCTAGAGACGGAGCAGTATTGTGCTTCATTGAAGTCAAAACCCGCTACGCCTCTGCCTTTGTTGAAAAAACAACAGATGATGCATGGGTAAGCCACAACCAGACGGAAAGAATTAAGAATGCTGCAAAAGACTACCTATTCAAAATCGGCACAGATAAAATCAAGTACAGGTTTGACCTTGTAGAAATAACTCTAGGGAAATTCGGAATTAAAAAAATTCATCACTGGGAAAGAAATTTCGGCCTTCCCGATTTAGATAGATACTAACCTAACTTTCTATAGAATTTACAAATTTGCATCCAGAATATTTTTGCCAATACTCTAATTTCAGAGAACCTGATCCTTGGCCCTTAAAAAACGTCATAACATCCTGTAAATAAGAGAACAAAACAAAAAGTCAAAAGTTACAAAAAAGGAGTAGTTGCATTTCTTCATGCACGTCAGATTTATCCCGGCGAACAAATGAGCACGGAGCTACTTATACATGGTTCCGACTGTAAAGGTTCAGCAAAATATGTTACCGGACTCAAAACGGCTGATTTCTTTTTTTAGTATTTTGCGGTTCCGACAGAGCGGAACCCTCTACTTAAATCATAACTTCACGCATCACGTGGAGGGACGAGCTTTTACCATGCGTTTTAGCAAGGTTGTCTCATCCGCATCTTTTACGGTTCCAGGTGGAGGGACGCACTACGTTGCGTCCACTTGGCGTAAATATTGATCTACATAGTTTACTGAACACTTACCTATCTTGTACTAATTTTAAAAAAACTGGATATTAAAAACATAACTTGCCTTATGTTATTTTATCCTGTCAAGAACAATTCGGGTTTTCTTTTAACTTTTAATTCATAACTGAAGATCATATAGTTACCAATCCGTGGGATCTTGCTGCTCATGCTCTGACGGACAACCCTTCCTATTATACCACGCTTTTGCTGAGTCAATGCTCATTGATCTACCTACTGAATTGTTTGTGGTTTATGGTTTGTGGGTCATAGCCTGACTTCCTAGAAAATTTTGGTTCTTTCTTAAAACGAGTGGATAATGGTGCATATTTCCCAATAATGATTTAAACTTTATTTCATCGTTCAAAAAAATCAATGTCATAAAAATGGGATACTAAAGAAAATGATGAAAGAGCTGGTTGAAAAGGCGATTGGAATAAGCAAACCATGGTTTATTCCTAGCTCATCTTTTTCTTCAAAAATTCGTTTAAAAAGATCTTTTGGTCCGTCAATGCGTGTACCTTTGATGTTTTTAGGGTCTGTATTTTGACCTAAAAGTTGGGATATACTGGTTCCTGCGCACACAATGATAAATACGACATGCTCTAACTTTTGAAATTTAGTCAAATTAGATTGATCGGTTTTAAATTCTTGCAAATACTTATATGCTTGTTTTAATGAAAAGAGCTGCAAATTTGAAGTACTCTCCGAATCGGATGTAATCTCTGCATATTTTGGTAATTCCTCATCATTCGTAGGGATATTTAATTCATATCATAAACAAGCCCCGCTGCAATTTTTCAGGTTCGATCTTCTTCATCAACCAGTGTTGGGTTTGATATTTCCGGCAGGATATTTTTGGTTTGAGCTTCATTTAAGGCTTCAACACTTTGCAGTCTCCTTTGGATTGCACGAGTTCTTTTACCCATTACGTCATCCAACTGGTTTAGGCCTGTTTGAATATTATTTTGAGCTTTCTCCATCATGCCGCCAAAGTTTTCAAACTCCTTTTTGACTGCGCCCAACACCTGCCATACTTCACTGCTTCTTTTTTGAATAGCCAGTGTTTTGAAACCCATTTGAAGACTGTTTAGTATTGCCGCTAATGTTGTTGGGCCTGTTACAATTATTTTATAATTTCTCTGGAGGTCTTCTAACAATGCTGCTTTTCTGACAACCTCGGCATATATGCCTTCAAACGGCAAAAACATAATTCCAAAATCAGTTGTATTAGGCGGATCGATGTACTTGTCGCCTATATCCTTGGCCATTTTTTTAATAGTAGCTTCCATATTTTTTTGAGCGGTACTTATCTTGCTTTGATCACCATCGTCATACGCTTCTTGTAACTTTTCATAAACATCCTTTGGAAACTTTGCATCAATAGGCAGCCATACACTTGTACCAAAATCATCCCGACCCGGCAATTTAATAGCAAATTCAACCAAATCAGAACTGTTGGATTTTGTTTTTACATTCGCTTCGTACTGGTCAGGAGCTAGAATTTGTTCCAACAACATTGATAGCTGAATCTCTCCAATCCCTCCCCGCATTTTAACATTGCTCAGTACTTTTTTAAGCCCGCCAACGTCAGACGCCAGGTTCTTCATTTCGCCAAGCCCTTCTTGAACCGCTTGAAGCTGTTTACCAACTGTTTCAAATGATTGACTTAATCTTTCGTTTAATGTTTTTTGCAGTTTCTCATCAACTGTTTTTCGCATTTCATCAAGCTGTTTGGTATTGTCTTCTCGTATCGACTTTAATTGCTTCTCAACAGAATCTTTCACTTCTTTCAGATTGTCGGCAGTCTGTTTATTAAACTCAATTTGCTGGATGCGCATTTCTTCATGCTTGCCTTTCAGAAGATCATTGAGTTCTTTGACGTTTTTTGAAAATTGAGTACTAAAGGATTCTAAAGTTTTTGTCAATTCATCCCTGTTAGTTTTTGCAATTCCATTGGTTTCTGTTCGATTCCTTTGGAATTCATCCTTAACTGACTTTTCTGTTCGGTCTATAACAGCGCTAAACCTTATCATTGAATCTTCGATCTCTCTTAATTGAGATTTGATTTCAATTTTTGGCTTTTTAAATAGTCCAATCCCAATGCCAATTAGTGAAAGAATTATCAGTATTATCAACAGTGTTTCAATCATTGTTTTATGATCTCCTAATAGAAAAAGTGTTACAACTTATAAATTAATTAAACTTGTATTTATCTGAAGGAAACGCTGCTCTTCTCGATTCGAAAAGCTATCCACCCATTACGTCGCTGTAAATAAGTTGATATGCCTCTGGTGTAACGCTGAATTTACCAATATATGGGTAGTCCATTGTAATGATAAGAAATATAAGCGAACCTATAAGAATACTGGTCATAGCAGTAATTATAATGTGCAGCCCTTTTTTCGTTGACACAAGGAACCAGGTTGTGCAGATATTTATGGCAGCTCCAATAAACAGAACCCAATAGAGTACATCAGGCAAACCAGAAGTGATAGTTTCCTTGCGATCCCTTCTTGCTTCAATCATTGAGTTAAACAAGGCAAGCTCATTTGAAAAAATTATTTTCTCATTTTCTGTTTTGGGTTGAAAATTATACAAAATATTTTCAAGACGTGCAGTGCGCCCGCCCTCTGGAATCAGACCTTTCTGTTGAATAGGCCAAGCCTCTTTAATTATGTAACGAGTAATCCCCTTTATTTCATTTTTCATTTCACTCCTTACAGGCTCAGGGAATGCAGTCGCACCTTTATACATGCATCCAAGAAGAGATGCTTCTTTTGACGATATCTCATCTACCTTGGAATATTCCCCCCACGTTGCCACAGAAACAAGCCCAAGTGTAATTCCGTAAAACACGCCTATTATTTGTAGAAAATTGGCTATCAAATCGTTTGATGACGGAGGAGAACCCAGCCATCTTTTTATAGAAGGTTCAGTAATAAGAAGCCCGACAACCCCTATTAACACAAATAAAACAACTATTAACAGGAGAAGCTGCCACTCCTTGATGTTATATACCCAGAGAAAATTCATAAAAAGCCTTTTCTAAAACAAATCAGCTGTAATCATTATCAATGAGAAGATAAGTATTATCCGTATTTCTAACCATTTGAGCCGGAATTTTAATATTCCCCACTCCTGAAGCAAGCTGTTTAATAAGCTTCTGTTTTTCTTTTCCCGGTATAAGCATGATAATATCTTTAGCATTGTTTATAAGCTTGAAAGTAAGACTTATTCTATCCCTGGAAGGAGCATACAGAGGAGCTTTAACAGCAACAACAAGTTTCTGTTTTTCGTCCAGTGCCGGAGACTTTGGAAAAAGGGATGCGATATGCCCATCCCCACCCATCCCTAATAAAACTATATCAAACACAGGGGTGGTATCGGGACTGCAAAGCGTTTTTTTCTTGAAGAACTTTTTTATCTGTTCTTCGTACAATTCAGCAGACTCGGCAGGAGTACCGCTTACAGGAATAGGAAATACGTGTGATTCTCTTATACTAGCCTTTGATAGGAACTGTTCATAAGCCAGTTTATAGTTACTATTATCATCTTCATGTTCTACGAATCTTTCGTCACTCCAGAAGATGTAAGTTTTACCCCAATTCATTCTGGATGCGTACTCATAAGTAGAGAGAAGCGAATACAACTTAGAAGGAGAAGATCCTCCGCTAAATACAATAGTAAAAAACCCTTTTTCTTTAATACAAACTTCGGCAGACTTGCAAATGAAATCTGCCGTCCATTGGCTCAATTCCAGTACAGTTTCAAACTTACATATTTTCATTAAAAAGGCTCCATGTATTTATCTTAAGTCGGGAATCTTGTCTAATTTATACATATTTCAGCCAAATCTCTACCAGAAAAATTATTTTCTCCCATATTTTTATATAAAACTTACTACTTGACAGTAGGTTATATCATGTTATACTTCCTCTCTTAATATACAAGGGGTGCTTTTACACTCAAAACTTGAGAGGAGTAAGGCTGAGAAAGAAACCCTTTAAACCTGATCCGGTTAGTACCGGCGGAGGGATTGTGAAGCCGTCGGCTGCTGCTATTTAGAATGTTTTATACATTCCGATTTGGTTTCCACTTTCTCTAACTAAAAAAACTAAGAGTGTGGAAAGTGAATACGATTATTGAGTTCTCGAAGAACAACTGGCTAGAGATAGCAGGTGTAGTATTTTCTGTAATTTATCTTTACTTCTCGATAAACAGAAAACTCTGGCTATGGGCCGTCGGAATAATATCCAGCGCTATATACGTGGTAGTCTTTTTCAGAGCCTCCCTTTATGCTGACATGATACAAAATATTTACTATGTAATAATCAGCATTTATGGGCTTATAACATGGATCAAGGACAGAGACAACCTTGATAAAAGAACTTATGAAGTCGAAGTCTATAAAACTCCTTTGAAAAAAATAGCCCCGATTATTCTTGCGTGGCTATCAATACACGCCACAATTTACTGTTTCACAAAATTCATGCCTGAAATTCTTGGGATAAGCTCGGCAAGTATTCCATTAATAGACAGCTGTCTTACAAGTACGGCATTTATCGCTACATGGATGCTTGCAAAAAAATATATAGAACAGTGGGTTTTATGGATATTTGTGGATTTCGCTTATATTGTAGTATATGCTTACAGAGAACTTTACCTGACCTGTTTCCTGTTTTTAATATATACATCTATGGCCATAGTAGGTTATGTAAAATGGAAAGAACATCTTTTAACAGATAATAAAAATAAAATCAAGCAGTTATGAAAAAAAGTACCGTATACATGGTGTCGGGACAAATATGTTCGGGAAAAACCACGTACTCCAAGATTTTGGAGAAAAAAACAAATGCAGTAAGATTCACTCCCGACGAATGGATGCTCAAACTTTATCCTTTCTCAATAAAAAATGAGGAGTTCGACTCTTATTATTACCTTTGCTGCGATATAGCATGGGAAATAGCAAAAGAATTTATTAAACGAAATATTGACGTTATCCTTGACTTTGGGTTCTGGAAAAAATCAGACCGCATGAAATATACCGGGCTCGTCAAAAAAACTGAAGCAGATTATAAACTGATACATGTTGACTGCGCCGAATCAACAATTAGAGAAAGACTGAGAAAAAGAAACGACAACTTGCCTCATGGATGTTTCTATATAACCGAAGAAACATTCAATTTCTTTGCTCCGGGTTTTGAAAGGCCCGGGAATGACGAAACCTTTGAACTCTTCTATAAATACTTAATTTAAATTTCAGATGTGAATTAATTATTTGAAAGGTTATAGACTTTGAGAATAAATATTCAATCGTACCATACATGAAAAATAAAAATCCAGACGAAATATTAGAAGGAAAAAGGCCGTTAATCCAGGGAAAAACAAAACAGAAAATCAGGCAAAAATAAGAAAGTAAAATTAATATATCCTTTGCACACTGCCTATTTACAGATACTGTATAGAAAATACAGTAAAAACAGGTTACTATCATAGCCTGCTAAATAAATTTGAGAAAGGCTTTTGATTATGAAATTTTTTATTTATATTTGTTCTTTGGCAGCAGCAGCTTTACTTACGGGCTGCGTAACAAGTGAAATTGTGCCTCCGCCGCAGGAAAACTATGGGCTCAGCACAGAATCAGCCTACAACGGCGACCCTATGATAATAGATTCTAGCACTCCCGTGCTCAGATACAATGACCGCATCTATTATTTCCAAAATCAGTCGGAACTTGAAAAGTTTAAAGATGACCCGAAATTTTTCTTAACAAGATATCCTTCTAACGAGGCTCCTAAAATAGTCCCACCTCTGACAAATGACTACGGACTGAGAACCAGTTGTGCATTTAACAGCGATCCTATTGTGGTAGGTCAATTTACGCCCACACTGAAATACATGGGAAGGATCTACTATTTCGCACACACTGAATCCAGACGGATGTTTATGGAAGATCCGCAAATGTATGTAGCCAAATTCGGAGCGAACAAAGTTCCCAAAATAATTTCGCCTCTTCGCTCTGCATACGGAACAAAAACAATATGCGCTGCATCGGGGATTCCCATCCTTGTAGGGCCGCACACTCCGGCACTCGAATATATGGGAGAAATCTTCTATTTCAGCGACCTCTCATCAATGGAAGCTTTCAAGAAAGATCCTCAGGCTTACATAAACAAAAAATTCACAGACCAACAGAATTATAAATCTCTGAATTAGTCATTGAAGGTTTTATGCGGATACCGTATAATAGTTCCAGTGCCGTTTAATGAAACTGTCGAAAAAACAGGAACCAAGGTGTTTGCTGAAATATTGTTTAAATCAAGATAGGGCGAAGGCGGCATACTCCCTGTCTACATTCGTAATAATCTATGAATCAGGAAATTCAGTGGTTTTTACATATTATTGAAACAAACAAGCTTCTTTCAAAAGAAGAAATTGTCTATCTGTATAAATCTTTACACGAAACTAATATCACACTGGACGAATGCGCTCAGGCGGCATTGGATATAAAAACAGACTCTATCACCAGCGAAGAAGAAGCAAATACTATCGTAAAATCTTTCGAGGAAGCCAGACTCACAGCTATTGCAAAAGCGGTACAAAATACACCAATCCCGCAAATTACCCAAACCGGCACGAAAAAAATGAATGACTGCTTTGAAACTGCATCTTCTCTTTCTGAGGAAGACACAAAATACTTTCTAAAAACCCTTCTATCAGATCTGAAAAAAAACGGAACAAGTGATCTGCACATATCGGCCGGCGCTGTGCCTTTTGTTAGAAAATCTCTAAAAACAGAAAGAATCTCAAATACCTTGATAACTCCCGATCTGTCGGCAAAATTAAATACAGCTTTTCTCGATCATCAACAAATGCTATCTTTTAGTAATGATAAAGCCCTTTCTTATTGCCTGTCTTTCAGCGAAAAAGAACGATACAGAGTTTCCCTTATTAATCAAAAAGATGGAATATCAGGCTCGTATCATATAGTTCCTGGAGATATTCAACCACTCAAACAATTAGGTTTCTCGGAAGCTAATATCGCTGCAATTGAATACTTTCTAAGTCATCATAACGGGCTTATACTCGTCACAGGACCTATTGGAAACGGCAAAACAACAACTCTGGCGTCTCTTGTTGATATTCTTAACAAGAACCGCAAAGACCATATTATCATGATCGAACATCCCATAGAAATAGTTCAGTCTTCACTCAGCTGCAATGTTACGCAAAGAGAGGTGAAAAAACATACCGCAGCTTATTCGTCTGCCATAAGAGCCGCACTCAGAGAAGACCCGGATATCATTGTTATAGGAGAACTAAGCGACCTGGAAACAATTGAAATTGCAATAACAGCTTCTGAAACCGGACATATTGTTATAGGTACAATGCAAACCGGCGATGCTACAAACACAATGAACAGAATTATAAATATCTTTCCTCCACTTCAGCAGCCTCAGATAAGGGCCATGCTTGCCGGGAGCCTGCGTGGAATTATCTGCCAAAGACTCCTGCCTGCAAAAAATGAAGGAGTTACGCTTGCCGCAGAAATAATGGTAAATACCCTAGCTATAAGCAATACCATAAACGAAGGAAAAATGCACCTGCTCAAACAAACCATACAAACATCCACAAAGTCAGGTATGATTTCGATGGATGCTTCTATCCTCAGTTTATACACAGCAGGCAAAATATCAAAAGAAACTGCATTGCAAAATGTTACAGACAAAAAGAACTACGAGAAACTCATTACAGGATAACGAATATGGCTACCATTGATGAACTGCTCATAAATATGGTCGAAATCGGGGGGTCAGACCTGCACATGATGGTGGGACAACCAGCAAAAACCAGAATTCACGGAGACCTAGTTCCAACTACCGAAGACCATATTTCAGAGTCGTTCATGGAGACAATGCTTAAAGAAATTTGCCCTGAAGACAAATGGAAAACATTTATGGAACGCCGAGACCTTGACTTCGCATATGAAATACCCAATGTCGCAAGATTCAGGACAAACTTCCTGTATAATTTTTATGGAATTGGTGCAGTATTCCGACAAATCCCTACCAAGATTCTTACAATAAAGGATCTCAATCTGCCGGAAGTGCTTACAAAAATAAGCGAATACAAAAGCGGGCTTATACTTGTAACAGGACCTACAGGAAGCGGCAAATCCACTACCATGGCCGCTATGATTGATCATATCAATGAGAATTATTCAAAGCACATTATTACAATAGAAGACCCGATTGAATTTGTTCACAAAAATAAAAAATCAACAATCGTTCATATGGAAATAGGAGTTCATGCAAACTCGTTTGCCGAAGCTATGAAATCAGCCATGAGATCTGATCCGGACATAATATTGCTCGGAGAAATGAGAGACCTCGAAACGATCAAACTGGCTCTCACGACAGCCGCCATGGGGGTTCTTGTATTTGGCACACTTCACACAAACAATGCCCCAAAAACTGTTGACAGGATAATTGACGCTTTCCCGGCAGATGAACAGCCTCAAGTGAGAATGATGCTCTCCGAATCAATTCAAGGTATAGTCTCGCAGCTGCTTTGCAAAAAAGTAGGAGGGAAAGGGCGTGTTGCGGTACATGAAATATTACTATGGACAGAGGCATTGCCCAATACTATCAGAGAAGGCCAGATTTCAAATATTAGAACAATAATAGAAAACAATACCACAAACGGAATGTGCTCTATGGATCAGAACCTGAAAAAACTTGTAGAAGAAGGTACGATCACCAAAGAGGAAGGCTACATGAAAGCCCAGGATAAAAAGGGTTTTCTAGGCTAAAAAAAATAGTTTAAAAAAACTGTCTCCTAATCTTCATCTCTGATGACTATAGCTTCGAATACTTCGAACTTTGCTTCGGGCGATTTCCAGGCGTTCGGATCAAGTCCTGCCTTCATACTCAGGTGCGTTAAAGTTTCTTCTAAAGTCCAGCACTGTTCTGGTGCGACCTGCGGAAGAAATACTGAAGAGTCCCCGCCGTGTGTCAAATATATCCCATGCTTGCCAAGTACAATGTCTTTATAGGAATTTATTTTAACCATTGGAGTAAGTATGGAAATTTCTATTTTAATGCTATCTATCTCTTTTACAGAACGTAACGGCGTGAATCTTGGATCTCTAAATGCAGAATTTATGGCATTGTGAATTATGTTGTCATACAATGGTTCAAACGCCATCATATTCCCAATACACCCGCGGAGCTGGCCATTACTACTGTGAAGAGTAACAAAACATGACTGCTTTACATTCAGCCATTCCGTAGATTCGTCAATTTTTCTATATTTCGAAATTCCTTCCAGCTTGTCCTTAATAGTGTTCCTTACAAGCTCCAATAAAAACTTCTTTTGCTCTGCCGTATAAACTTCACTCATATCTTCTCCCTCCGTAAGTGTTCAGTAAACTAAGCATGTCAATGTTTACGCCAAGCGGACGCAACGGAGTGCGTCCCTCCATATGGAACCGTAAAAGATGCGAACGATACAACCTTGCTAAAGGGCATGGTAAAAGCTCGTCCCTCCACGTGTCGCGTGAAATTATGATTTAAAGCGGAGGGTTCCGCTTTTACCATACGTTTTGGCAAGGCTGTCGGAACCGCAAAATACTAAAAAAGAAATCAGGTTAAGTAATGCTTCTCACCAACCATTTGGGATTATCAAATTAACATGATCCTCGCTGGTTTTATCAATCACTATTCCTATTTTATTCGTCGATATACGTCCTAACCCCAAATACACTTTTACCGTTTCTTTCACACCATCTGTTCTGATAAGAGTCATATCAAATGGAGACTCCACATCTCCAATCGTATTAGCTTGTTTCCGAGGGTATTTTTTATCGTTAATCTCAACTTCTACATCAGGCGGCGTAATCAGGTTAACAGTATAAATTGTACTGTCAATATCTATGACAGGAATGGAAATATCCTTCATATCTCCGATTGTTAATGTAGCACTATAAGGAGGTTTGGACTGATGAATCGTACTATCCATTCCCAACACATCATCGTATGCAAAAGCATAAACTTTATCCCCAAAACTGTGCAATGCTTTTGAATATACATTACACCATGTATTAGTAAAAAAGTTGCCTTTCTTATCCTCAAAATATCCTTTGGAGAGAGTTACTCCATCGACAGGAAGTAATCCTACATTCATAGCAGATGATAGGTATTTTACCAGGACTGCCTCCACTGTGTTATTTTTCGCATGAAATGGTGTACCATGCGGACCATCCCCGCCAAAAACTTCATTCGATGTAGGTTTAGGTACCGCACTGCTACCAAGTTTATAAGATTCTCCTATTTCTTTGTTATGAAAAGTCCAATGCCCTTTACCAATATCCTTAACGTCTCCAGAGAAAGTGCCTTTTCCTAATTCACTACAATCAATAGAAATTTTATGATCTCCATGGTAAGTCCAAACACTATCTATATAATCTTTGAGGTAGTCCGGATTAAACTCTATTTTTGGGTTGGGTTTGTAAATTGCCTTATTTGGCGCTACGACTCTCAATACTGTTGTATTATCGGTCTCAAGATCCTTGTGAAGCAAGAATAATTTATTCCATTCGTCGGGAGCGTGCGAGTTTTTAAAATCTAACTCGAATTGAGCTAAAATGTCTTTTCTAGGATTTGTTATACCTACAGTAACATCAGCTCCGTCAGCGTCATTATATTGTGTTATCCTGAGAGGCATACAGAAAAAGTCAACAGCCGTAGTATTGAACCATGTACCATGAGTATTGAATGTAACTTCTGCCTTGTCATAAATGGTGTGATAGTTTGGATCCGTTGGCTTAAATGGGTCAGGATCAGTGATTGTTAATTGGTGCGTTTTAGCATCTGGTGCAAGATGCAATATCATAGGATGTACCAATGAAATATAGATTCTGCCCGAATCCATATATGGAATACTCAACGTACGGTATGGATTTGTGAAGGACGATAGCTTGTAGGAGTAGTCCTTAGATTCTGTATCGGGTTCTCCCGTAACATCAGCAAGACTATCAAAAGAACCATTATTAAATTTTACATAGCAATGTTTTTGGGTTTCCGGGTTTATACCCTTAACCAAAATATATATATCGTCATCCGTAACGGCTGGATTATTTGCGCTATTCACAATATTGACACTGAAAAATTCTTTGGTTTCTGGGGCTGTGGCTGAATCGATAAAAATAGCTATAGGCCCGAACTTATCCGGAATTTTGCTTACTGGTTTTCCTTTTTTATCAATAATAAGGCTTTCGGTGTCAGGAAGTTCCTTGACTTTGTATGTCATCTTTTCCAATGTTTCGTCGTATTGCACGTCAAATATGGTGCATACTCCAGCTTCCTCAATACGCCCTTGGGGAGTTTCTATAACAGCAACAAATGCTGCGTTAGGATTATTCTTAGGGAACATCTTTTTCCAGTGTTTCACAAACTCAGCAGTCTTAACTGTAGATGTTAATCTAGCCGGAGTATCTGTAAATTTGACAATTACAGGTGCTGCTCCAAAAAGCGTAACAGTGTATGAATCATCAGGTTCGTTATATTTTATAGTTCCCGAATCAGCAGTCTGCGCAAATAACCAGGACTGTTTTGCTGTCAGCTGATTATCTTTAACTTTATTGCTCTCAACACATTTACAGGAACTAAGACTTGAGATAACCAGAAATGATAAGAAGAACAGAAACAAATTAAAGATTGCAGCAGCCTTTTTCATACACATTCTCCCATAATTACATAGTTTCAATCAAATATGTTAACAACACCACAGTTATATGGTTCTTCTGTGATTTTGTCAATATGGTTTATTAATTTAGAAATAGCCCCAGTGGGATTGAATCGCCGAGGGTTTTGGTCAATTCCTGCGAATCATCTTCTTGTACAGACTCCAAATGAGCAATCCAGTGAGAAGGGGCATTGTTTTCTTTTAGAAATTTTAAGCTTTCATTTATTATCCCCTGCCCTAAATTCAAGGCCCTGTCCTGCGTAAGTGCTGCCAGCTTTGACAGGCAAAAATATTTCTCCGCCAAGTTAGACTTATCCATGTTATCAAGCAGATTTTTTACCCATTTTTCAACAGGCTTTGGATTAACAGCATTATTTGATTGCGCATGCAAAAGCTTTCTTGCTCCAATCCTGGACAATACCCAATATTCATAAGATTCCAATTTTCTACTTCGTGAAATGAGTATTTCAGCCGTTAAAATTTTTTGATTTTCTGGCAGGAGTTCAAGAGCGCCAAGGCAGCGCCACATTTCGATCTTGGGCTGAAGTCCAATCTTAATTTTTGACTGATAAACGCCTTTGGGAACTATCTGTTTATTAAGCTCTTGGAATATCGCAATCTGATGTCCGGCCTTAAGTCCAGAAACTACTCTCCTCCAGAAAACCCACCATTCTGCAGCAACCTGAGAATTGTTCGGATTATTCATCCCGTTGTACCATATAGCCCAGACTTTTCTAAGCCTTATTTCATCTTCGGGTTCGCCAAATCCCGGTCTCAGACAGAAACCGCAAATATTAAGGAATCGGGCCTCTTTTTCCGGAGAAATAAGTTCTTTATAATTGACTTTAAGAAGTTCATCCACAAAGCTTCTTATCAAATGTAGCGGCCAGCAATCTTTTGACAAATCAAGTATTTCTTCCATTTCTCTGAAGATGTTACCGTTTTTATTGTAGCCGCAAAAAAAAGAATTTAAGATTCTTTTACACTTTGATACAAGCGCATAATCTACTACCACGTCCGATTTTACCATGCTTTCATCAAGGTCACTTGAAATAAGTCTTATATCAAAACTAAGAGGCCAGACATGGTCAGAATCCAAAGATTTCAGGCTTACTTTCAGAATGCCAGTTTCAGTAAAATCTGAGACAACCTCGCTCCTCAACTCTTTGCGTTCATGATTTTTACCATACTTCAAAAGACTGTTTAAGGAAGAAACAAAAGACATTTCTTCATTTTCATTTATGAAATCCCCAGCCTTATCATTTATTCTTACTGAACTGGAATAAAGGGGAAAAGCGACAGCTTTGTTGGTTTCTATCTTAAAACTGCCCGGAGTTTCTATTTTAACACTTTCATCTATGCCTCTTGGCATAACACATAAGAGCTTTTCTTTATGTTTTTCAGCGCCTTTATCGGCTATTTTTAGATAATAGGATCTGTTCGTACCTGTTTTTACCTTTACTCCATCGCCTCTTTTTGTACGACCATAATAAGACGCTCCATACGAAACGGCCAGGCTCAAATCACGGGAATCCAGTTCAAAAACATTTTCATTATTAAACCAAGTTCTGAGCATCTTGAGAATTCTGTTTCTTAAGATAGCAGGAATCATAGCTCCGCCATTAAAAAGCACCTTATCAGGAAACAAAACCTGGTAAGTTTTGGAGTCTTTATCATTCTTATTTTCACAAACACGATAAGCGTATTTTAAAAAGTAAAGCAGGTGCCCGCTAACGGACGGATCGGGTTCATAGGGGAGCCCCATTTTCTGAATCGCAGTTTTTTTAGCAGGAGCGGGAGAATCTGCTGGAATAAGAGGAAAAAAACCTTCAAGCAGAAGAGATTCAAGCTCATTTTTCTTTAACGAATAACGCTTTGAATTTCCAATAATAGAACTTCCATGTGAGAGTAAAACAATATCTATTTCGTTCAAATCAGAACTGAGCAGTTCTTCCTTTGCCTGCCTGGTCTTCTGACACAGGGTCAGCCATTCGCCATGAGAAAGTGTAATATTCCAGAAAGTTTCAACTTTTCTGGCAATCGCTATGTCTATATTATCGCCGCCAAGAAGAAGATGTGTTCCCGCGGCGCTCCTGACAAGAGATCCGCTCTCCGTCTTTTCTATAATTGAAAAGTCACTGGTTCCTCCGCCAATGTCTATTACCAATACCCGCTCATTATCTTTTATATTATCTTTCCAAGTTGAAGAGTTTTGATCAATCCAGGAATAAAAAGCGGCTAATGGCTCTTCAAGCAAGTTTATGTTTTTGTATCCAGCATTTTTTGCTGCTTCTATAGTTAATTCTCTTGCGGTTTCATCAAAACTTGCAGGGATAGTAATAACTACACTTTGTTCAGTGAACAGACATTTTGAACCCGACTTATCCTTCAGTTTTCCCAATCTGTAATTCCAGGCATTCTTTATATGTTCAAGATAATGAGAAGTAATTTCGAGGGGAGAACTCAATATTTCTTTATCAGACCCGCCCCACGGCAAAATTTTTCCTCTGCGGTCTACACCGGAATGACAAAGCCATGATTTGGCCGAACACACAAACCTGTTGGGCACGGTAGCGCCGAAATCTCTTGCAAATACGCCAAAAAAACAGTCTCCTCCATGCTTTTCCCATGGAAATCGCATAGACCTAAAATTGGTGGTCTTTTTATCAGGGAAAAAGCAAAATGACGGAAATAATATAAATTCCTCTAGTTCGCCTTGGGCCGAAAAATGGGGAACCTTAAAGAGTTGTATCCCTTTGTTTTCACTTTCTGTGTCAACAAATGTTACGGCACTGTTGGTAGTTCCGAGGTCTATACCTATAATAAATCGGGATTTTTGCATTGTTATTGGCTTCTGTACTTATGGGTTGCTACTATAACTGTCAGCTGTTAACTATTCCTAATCAATTCTGATTTTGGTCTTTTCTGATTTCAAAATCAAGCTTCCATCTGTTTTCGCTTCTCTTGTCTATGCACCACACCTGAAGCGTACCTGTTTCGGTGTACTCTACATGAAGATTGACAGGGACCAGGCTTCCTGATGGAATATCACCATAAGGCTCAAGGTTTACAGCAAGAGATGGCAGTTCGTCGATATCTGGCGAATTTTCTATATTATCTATAACCGAGCCTGTTTTTCCATTTTTTTTGAACTTAGAGGAATAAAAATGGAAATCTGTAGTTTCCCCGACAATCAAACCCAGTCCTGAATAGTCTATATCAAGAGACGTTCCCTCTTCCGCACCGACAGGCAGAACACAAAGTCCCTGCATAGGAGGAAGAAAACCCGGAACTGCCGGCATAGAGGTTTCTACACCAAGATAATATGAACGGGAACTGCCGGCTTTAATTCTGATTCCGCTGCCTTCTTTTACAAATGCATAACAGCTTGCGCCCAGAGCAACTGCCAGATCAGGATTGGTACCGGTAAGAATTTTTACGTCTCTCGTTCCCGACGCCCAACTCTTTATCACTTTTACAATTCGATCTTTTATGACATCGGCCTTTGTAACGCCCCCATTGAAAAGTATGCAATTAGGCAGATCCTTTTCAGATTTACAGTTACTGTTCAGAAATGCAGCAAGGTGCTTAGTGATTGCAGGGTCTGATTCATATTTCAGCCCGAATGTACGAAGCCCCGCTCTCCTTGAATCTGTCGGCTTATCTTCCAGCGCGCATTCTGGAAAAAATCCATCTATCAATATTTCATAAACTTCATTTCTTGAGAGTTCCGTACTTATAGTATTTGCTATCATGCTGCTGCCTCTGCCAAGCACGGTCAGCTTTTCACTTTTCGTTCCTGAATCTGACATCAAAGACTCTTTAGCCCTTCTGCACCCATAAGTAAGCCCGGTTATCTGATAAGCATCGAGAACCATATTGTTTTCCTTTTTAAGCTTACCTGCTATGGAATACGCAAGCGTCAGGTCCATGTTATCACCGCCAAGAAGGATATGATTGCCAACAGCTACTCTTTCAAGCGTAAGATTTCCTTCCGCATCGGAAACTTTTATTAAACTAAAGTCAGTAGTTCCTCCACCGATATCGCAAACCAGAATAACATCTCCGGCAGAAACTTTTTTTCTCCAATCTTCGCCATGTTCGTTAAGCCACGAGTAGAAAGCTGCCTGAGGTTCTTCGAGCAATATTATTTCAAGTCCAGCAAGCCCGGCGGCTTTTACTGTCAACTCCCTTGCAACAGCATCAAATGAAGCTGGAACCGTTATGACAACAGTCTGATTTTCCAGTATATCCTCCGGTTTTTCAGCAGCCATCTGACTATTCCAGGCATTCTTCATGTGTTCAATTATTGTTGCTGTAGCGTCAAGCGGAGATAGCTGTTTTTTCGGATTATTCCTGTTCCATGGCAGAATAGCCGACATTCTGTCGACATTATCCGCACAAAGCCAGGATTTAACGGAGGCAACAACTTTCGTCGGAACCTTGGGCGACATTTTTCTCGCGAGTTCGCCAACAGCCAATTCCTGTTTTTCTTTCCACGGCAAGGCAAGACTGCCTTCAGGAATATCATTTTCATCAGGGATGTACACAAACGATGGAAGAATAACCTCCTCCTTCAGTTCGCCGGGATCTGAAAGTTGTGGAATTTTAAAAAGTATCGGGACTGAGGATTCAGCGGTTTTATCAATATAACAAACAACGCAATTCGTAGTTCCCAAATCTATCCCAACCAAATAACGAGACATTTTAAGTAACTCCTTTTCTAATGAAAAAATACTTCCAGGCGCTGAAAATTACATAGACTCAACTTCTGCCTGACAAATAATGGAGAAGTTTTCCTTGTTCACTATCTTGGGAAGCTCAACTTTTGATGAAACCCACCCTTTGTGCCTGATAACACCGCCATAAGGTCCGGCAGCAGGAACGTTCCCTGTCAGTCTTATCTCCTCAGAATTAAGCTCACTTCCAAGAGAAATAGTTTCGCCTTCATTTTTGGATGTTATTAAAGGTTTTATTGCAAACTTTTCATTTATAACCTTGGCACAGCCGGAATGTATCTGACGGACTGCGGCGCCAACTTGAGAATCATCATAGCTTTTTATGTTCTCCATAAGAAAATCTATAAGGCGTCCTTCACGCTGAAGAAGTATCAAAGAATAGAGGGAACCATTTTCAAAGCTTTTCTGTTTTTCTTCTCTCAAACGAGCTATTTCGCTCTTTAGTTCAGCTATTTCTTCACTCGCTTTCTCACTAGAAGTAACACTGCTTGCTTTGCTTCTTTTACATCTCTTTATCTTTATTGTCAGAAGGGCAGCAAGTAATACCAACAAAACGACAAGCAATATCCCAGTAATGCAGCCGCAAGAACCTTCCGTCCCAGTTAAAAACAGTAAAATTTTTTCCATGATAATAATTCTTTTTATTTATTTTTTCAACATACCAGACCCGCTACCAATTCTATGACATATTAATAACATCTAGAACCGTAGCCTGAAAAACAAAGCTTGCATAATATACACTACTATTCCATTTTGCAAAAAATCTATTGTGTTTCTTTTATTCTGAATTGTATTTACTGAAAACTCTTTTAGAATAGAAACCCGAGGTAATTGCAAGACCATTTTTCGGTTCCGACAACCTTGCTAAAACGCATGGTAAAAGCGGAACCCTCCAGAATCGAAAATGGAGGATTTTGCTCCGTCAAAACCGCTTGTATTTGAGTTTTTCAAGAGGCTCAACCCTATCAGTAATTATGAAATAAGTGGAGCAAAGAATGAGGCAGGAAACACTATTTGGAGATGTTGAAGAAAAAACAAATTGTTGAGTTTGTAACGAGATTCCTGGAAGAACAAGACAATTTCGGCAACAGCATTCTGGAGGTAATAGCGGGTATGCCAATTCCAGTTAAATATAAAAAATACAGAAGTTCATATGAATATTAATAAAAGCACGATTGATAAAGTTCTGGCAATTTTAAGAGAAGAAGTCGTACCGGCGGAAGGCTGTACAGAACCTATAGCATTAGCGTATGTTGCCGCAAGAGCAAGAGAAGTCCTTGGTAAAGAACCCGACAGAATGAATATCTATGTTTCAGGGAACATAATCAAAAATGTCAAAAGCGTAGTCATTCCTAACAGCGGAGGCAAAGTAGGAATTGAAGTAGCATCCGTCATGGGAGCTATTGCGGGAAAACCTGAAAAAGAGCTTATGGTCATTCAGGACATTACAAAAGACGATATGAAAAAGGTAGTGTCGTTTATAGAAAACAATCCAATAAAAGTTATTCATAAACAATCCGATGCGAAATTATATGTAAAAATAGAACTCTTCAATGGCAGTGAATCATCAAGCGTAGAAATAAAACATCTCCACACAGATATTACACGGATAGAAAAAAACGGAAAAGTTCTTATAAGACAAGTCTGCAATGACGTTGACTTCCATTCGCCATTGACAGACAGAAAAATACTCACCATAAAATTGATATATACCTTGGCGAAATCTATTGACCTTGAATTAATCAAACCGCTCTTTGAAAAGGTTATCAAGCTCAATAGCGCAATTGCTGAAGTCGGGCTGAATGAAGTTTACGGGGTAAACCTCGGAAGCTGCATCATTAAAAGCATTAAAGAGGGCTTTTATGGATATGACAGGAAGAATGTTTGTGCAAGCTACGCTGCTGCAGGTAGCGATGCGAGAATGAGCGGCTGCGCCCTTCCGGTAATGACTACAAGCGGCAGCGGAAACCAAGGAATGACAGCATCTCTGCCTCTAATTAAATATTGTCAAGAAAAAAAAATCCCTCATGAAAAACTAATTCGCAGTCTCTTTTTTTCACATCTGACGACTATTCATATAAAAACCAATGTCGGAAGGCTTTCAGCATATTGCGGAGCAGTATGCGCTGCTTCTGCCGTAAGCGGAGCAATAGCTTTTCTTGACGATGAAAATTTGAAAACTGTTTCCAATGCCATAACTAATACTCTCGGAAACATTTCAGGAATTATTTGCGATGGAGCAAAGGCTTCATGCGCCATGAAAATAGCTACAGGCATATACTCTGCTTTTGACGGTGCAATGCTGGCTCAAAATCAAAAGGCGCTGCGCAACGGAGACGGCATCGTGGGCAAAAATATCGAAGAAACTATCAGAAATATTGGAGAACTGGCGCAGTCAGGCATGCAGAAAACCGACGATGTAATCCTCAAAATAATGACACATAATCATTCAAAACATAGTGAATAGTAAAAACCAAAAAAAAGGATTTGCTATGAGAGACAAGCTTTTATCGGCGGGAATATTTTTAACTTTTATTCTTATATCTTGTTCGCAAGCTTATTCAGACACAACAAACACAGACACAAGTAAGAACATAGAGAAAGAGAAAATATGGTCTTTAGAAGAAGCCTACTTTACAAATCTATATGAAGCAAATTACGAAGAGGTCCTTGCCGTTGTACATAGTCAATTCCTTGGATGGCCCCACGCTTTACCTCAACCGATAGACAAGGAAGGAAGTGCTTACTTTATGAAGAAATCGTTTCCAAAGCCTACGTTATACAATTTGAATATAGAACGAGAAGGCATCAGAGTCTTGGATAATGTGGCACTAACTGAATATACGCTTAAAGTCAATTACACCGATAGTGGTGGTGTCGAAAAAATACAATCATCAAGAATTGCGCATACATGGACGCAGGAAAACTCTCAATGGAAGCTACTAGGTGGCATGAGCTACGCTGAACAAGGAGTTTTACAATCTAAGAAAGAAGAAGTTGCAAGAACCTCCGATTCACCCAAAAGGCTGCACTCTATGATTGATTCCCAATTTGTAACAAAATACAGAAGAGCTATTGTTCAACAGTCTAGATAAGGTGTTTATATTTATGAATATTTCTTTCTCAAAAATGCATGGTGCCGGAAATGATTTTATAATGTTAACCGGAACAGAGCTAGTTTCTTCTCACACCCTCAAAAAAGAAAAAATAGCCGAACTGTGTCACAGAAAAAGAGGAATAGGCGCAAATGGATTGATCATTGTCTCAATACCGGAACAAAAGACCGGATACGACGCTCAAATGACATACTACAATAGTGATGGCTCCAGAGGGGAAATGTGCGGGAACGGATTGAGATGCGCAGCATGGTACGCTCGGCACAGATTAAATCAACCGAAAGAACTAAGCATAAAAACAGATGCAGGATTACTTTTTACAGAAATAATAGACGCCTCCTCGGTAAAGATAGAAATTCCATACATTGTCGAATTTACAAAAGTCTCTGTTGACAATAGAGAAATGTATTTCGGAAATACCGGAGTCCCGCATGTTGTAGTTTTTGTAGATGACATAAAGGAAATAGACATAAATAAAGAAGGGCGTTTCCTTAGGTATCACGAAAAATTCAGCCCTGCAGGAGCCAATGTAAATTTTGTTTCTATCAACAAAAAAACAAAAGATAAAAGTAGTTTTTTTATACGCACTTACGAGCGGGGGGTAGAAGAAGAAACCTCTGCCTGTGGCACCGGCATATCTGCTTCTGCTATTTGCGCACGGCTTTATAAAGACGCAAGATCTCCAGTCGGATTCATAACAATAGACAACGATCTGCTTAAGGTAGAAATCCCTTCAGATAAACCGTTGAAAAAGATATACCTCACAGGTCCGGTATGCGAAGTTTTTACCGGAAATTGTCATTTGTAATAATTAATTTTGCCCCCCTGTAGACCTTTCACTCGTAATGAGTTCACATCCTAAGAAATTTTATAGTTTTTTCTTTAGTAAAATAGATATTTCTTAACATAATTCCAACCTGAATATTATGGTGTTTTTTAGTTCCCAATATTTCAAAGCTAATGTGAGACTTTTCTGATTTTATGAAAACTCTTTATAGCAGCAGCTGAATTCTAGTACTATAATGAAGTCATAAACATGAAGAAGGGAAATGCATGAAATGCAAAGCCACAATTATGGTAATAGACGATACCTTAGTATCGCTGACACTGCTAAATGATATACTTACAAAAGAAGGATACCAAGTTCATACTGCAGGCAGTGGCGAACTTGCTCTGGAAGCAATAACATCCAATAATCTTCCGAACCTGATTTTGCTTGATATAGTAATGCCTGGAATCGACGGACTTGAAGTTTGCAGAAGACTTAAGAAACGCGAGGATACGAAGAATATTCCGATTATCCTTATCAGCGCTTTTTCAGATGTGAAAGAATGGGTGGAAGGCTTGCGCATGGGAGCTTCTGACTACATAACCAAGCCTTTTCACTTTGAAGAACTCATGACACGAGTCAAAACTCAATTGGCCTTGTGGCAAGCGAACCAGTCGATTGACCAGCAAGCTGCAGAGCTGGAGAATACCAATAAAAAGCTGGAAATCGAGATTGAAAAGCTCAGGAAGACAGAGGAGCAGCTTGCACAAAAAATAGTAGACCTAGAACGGTTGCAGCATTTCTTTAACTACAGAGAACAAAGAATAATTTCACTTAAAGACGAAATAAAAGAGCTTAAGACGAGGCTGTTGATCAATAAAGAGAGAAAAAATTAAAAAATATTGATATAGAAATATTCTTTACATATAGAGCGTTAAACAAACTAAGGAGGTAGAAGATGATTAAAGGAAAACAAGAGGTAATGTGGCAAACGGCAACTCCAATTACCATGCTGTGGGATAGGATCATGATGCTACCAATTATCGGGAATCTTGATTCTAAACGCGGTCAGGACATCATGGAAGCGGCCCTGACAAAAATACTGGACACACAATCTAAAATTATGATAATGGACATACTGGGAGTTCCCATTGTAGACAGCGCTGTTGCGAATCACCTAATTAAAATAACTAAAGCAACACAACTTATGGGTTGCAAATGCATTATTACCGGACTGTCTCCGGCGATAGCGCAGACTATGGTTCATTTAGGCGTAGATTTGGGCGGGATAACTACAAGAATGACTCTGCGCGATGGAGTGGAAGAGGCATTCTCTATTTTAGGACTTGAAATAATTCCCTTCAAGAAGAAGTGAGGATAGTGGGTGGTTGATAGTTCGTAGTTCGTGGTTGGTGGTGGGGAAAATCACAAATCACAAATAAGCCCTATGTCGGAGGAAATGTGCTTTTACATAAAACAACTATGTACATTACACGGGAGTGTCTGGTTGTGCCTATTCAGGCAGAACTTCCGGATGATGCATTACTTCAGATACAGATAGATATTCTGGAAAAGGTTAACGCAAGCAGTGTCAGGGGCGTAGTTATTGATTTTTCCGGAGTTAATATTCTGGATTCTTTTCTCGGCCGAATGGTTTCTGATACTACAAAAATGACACAACTGCTGGGTGCTGAAACTGTAGTTACCGGCCTTAATCCTGGCATAGTAGCATCATTTATCGACTTAGGAGTAGATTTAAATGCCAGAATAGCTTTTAACCTCGATCAAGGGATTAATTTGTTAACACCGGAAGAAGATTTTGTACCTGATATTGAGGAAGAAGGAGACGAAGAAGAAAATTCCTGTGATAGTGAAGATTATAACGAGGAAGAGTCGCTAAAAGACGACTATGAAGAATCAACCACAAACTACGAACCACCAACCACGAACTATGAACTATGAGGCATAAAGAAAAACGGGTTAGCATTAAAAACGAAATTGATATAGTAGAGGCTGTTTTTGAATCAAAAACACTAGCCGAGACAGCAGGTTTTTCACTAACAGCACAGTGCGCGGTTTCCACGGCAGTTTCTGAACTTGCCAGAAATATATTCAAGTATGCCGTAAAGGGTGTAATTATACTTAGGATCATAGAGAAAGACGGGAATATAGGTATGGAGGTAGTTGCTGAGGACAACGGACCGGGGATAGAAAATTTAAATCTGGTTATGAAAGGTAATTATAGTACTGGAGGCAGTTTGGGGCTGGGCATTTCCGGAGTAAAAAGGTTGATGGATGAGTTTTCTATAGATACAAAAAAAAGACAGGGATTAAGAATTATTACAAGAAAATGGGCATAACAAGATAGGTATTCACTAAACTATGCGTCAATGCTGAGAATACTGGTATGCGCTATGGAGGGCTCTGCTTTTACCATGCATTTTAGCAAGGTCGTCGGGGCCGAAAAGAAAGGCGGAAGAGACTAAGCTCGTCCCTCCACACGATGCATCGACCTATGTTCTTGCATTATATACCTTGGCACATGGTTTATTGAACTCGTACGAAATAGGCGTTAATTATGAGAAAAGTGTCTGACAGAATAGAATTTTCTATTGTTAAAAGGCCGCTTATTAAGGGACTGTTGGATTTTGAATGCGGAGATGATGCTATTGTAAAAAAGTTTGGGGCAAAGGTTTTTTTGGCTGTCATTGACGCTCTAGGACACGGCGGAGACGCGCACGCAATATCAATTATCTGTAAGAATTTTATTGAAAAAAGGCATAATAAAAAACTGTCGCAAACCGTTACAGCGCTTCACGAAAACATAAAGTCCCTGAATAAAGGCGCCGTAGCATGTCTTGCGGTGCTTGACCTAGACACGGGCGAACTAGAATACGTTAGTGTTGGCAATATTTGTCTAAAGATATTTGGCTCTGTTAATCGTAAAATAGAATATAAACCAGGAATTATCGGGTACAACATCCCTACTCCGCAGGTAGAATTTATAAAAATGAGCATGGGCGATGTGCTCGTTATGCATACTGACGGAGTAAAAGAGCATTTTGACATAACCGATTTTCCGGATATCATGAAGAACAGCGCGGAAAAGATTGCTAAAAAGATTATCCGTAAATTCGGAAAAGAGCAAGATGATGCCTGCTGCCTTGTATTGAGGTATATAAAATGATTGATCTGGGACTTTTGATGATAAATGATGAAACTTCACTCGTCGAATCAAGAAACAAGATACTTGACCTGGCAGGTGATCTGCGGTTCGATTCTATATACTCGACTCGTCTGGCTGCAGTAGCGTCTGAACTGATACGCAGCATGCTGGAGACAGGCAAACCATCAAGCATTAAAATAGGATTGGGTCTGAAAAATAACGCATTCGGGTTAACGTTGCAGTTCCGGGCAGAAAAAATTAAATCAGAGATTGATTCTAAGGTTCTTGAAGAAATGTTTGACAATATTGTCGTATCCAAGACAGAAGATAAGCTAGAATGTATAGACGTGTTTAAAATGCTTCCTAATGAGAAATTCGATTTAAACGAAGAGTTTATTGCCCGGGAAAAAGAACTAATCGGCAGAATGACCCGCGATGAACTTTACAAACAACTCCAGAACTCTTATATAGATCTTACAGCCAGTACCGCACAACTTATCCAAACGGAAAAATTGGGCTCACTAGGAACAATGACTGCGGGCGTGGCTCACGAACTTAACAACCCGATGATGGGCATTTTGAATTATATCCAGTACTGCATGAAGAAAACAGATAAATCTGATAAACGATATTTAGTGCTGCAGGATGCAGAACGTGAAACACTGCGCTGCATTACTATCGTAGAAAACCTTCTCACATTTTCGCGGATGGAAAAAGAGGGAGAAGAAGGTTTTCGACAAGCTGACTGCGCAGAAATAATGCAGCGTGTAATTTTGCTATTGTCGTACCGTTATCAAAAAGAGGGAGTCAATATTACTACAAATTATACAAAAAATACGCCTCATATCTTTGTGAAAACAAACAATATCCAGCAGGTTTTTTTGAATTTTATAAACAACTCGCTGGATTCCATGGAAGAGAGCAAAAAGAAGAATATTAATATTGACATACAACCTGCAGGCGAATATGTCCAAATAGCCATTACTGATACCGGCTGCGGTATTCCGAAAGGACTTGTTAAGAAAATCTATGAACCGTTTTATACAACAAAGCCTCCAGGGAAAGGCACAGGACTTGGACTTTCCATCTGTCAGAGTATTATAGCGGACCACAAAGGCAGTATAACCTGTGAAAGTAAACTCGGGCAAGGAACGAAATTTATAATTTCCCTGCCGGTAACCTTAGCAAAACAAGGGATGTAGAATATGGCAAAAAACATTCTTATTATTGATGATGATGATGCTGTGCGCAAAGCATTTACGCTGGCGTTTAAAGATACGCAATACAATGTGGATACCGCGGAATCCGGCAGGATTGGTTTGCAGATGGAAAAGAGAAAAAAATATGATCTTATTTTTCTTGACCTGAAAATGCCGGAAATAAACGGCATCGAAGTTCTTTATGAAATACGAAAAACCGACAAAAATATCCCGATATATATCATTACAGCTTTTCACAAAGAGTTTTTTAGCGAATTAAGGGAGGCAGAAATGGATGGAATAAGGTTCCAGATTATTAAAAAACCTATCTGCAAAGACAGGATCGTACTTTTAGCAAGTAGCATTCTTGAAAAGCCATATGAATATTAAAAACAGAATTTACTCGGGGGGTCACTCGATGAACGAATATAAATATTCAGTAGAGCCTCTTGTAAGGTTGATAAAGGTAGGGCGACCTCGCCGAGGGCGCCGAATTGAAACGGGCGGCTACGGCGAGCCATCCCTACCCAATTTTGCAAGAATCTCAGTAGACTATGTGCCAATTTTCTGATTTAAAATTAAACACTGGAGAAGAATATGGTAAAACGTATTTTGGTGGTAGACGACGATGCCGCAATAAGAAATTCGTTTAATTTGGCGCTTGAGGATACAGGTTATAAAGTAGAGGCGGCATCATCCGGTGCTCAAGCGCTAAAAATGGCTAAAAAGACAAAATACGATCTTGTTTATCTGGACATAAGGATGCCGGAAATGAATGGTATAGAAGTACTTCGAAAACTCAGAATGCAGGGAGTAACCGCTCCGATTTATTTTGTGACAGCTTTTCACAAACAGTTTATGGAAGAACTGGATACTATAAGGCATGAAGGGTTAAGGTTTGAAATTCTTCAAAAACCCATCGGCAATGAACAGATAGTGAATATTACGAAAAGTATTCTTGATCAACCAAAAGCGTATTAAGGAAGGAAAATTATGAATCCACAATATATACTCAGACTTTATGTAGCTGGTCTTGGTCCGGACACGCAGGATATGATAATTAACTTCAAGAGCGCATTAAAAGACAAATTTAAAAACAGCTATTCTCTTGAAGTTGTAGATGTAATAGAAAAACCTGAACTGGCAGTTGACGAAAAAATTCTTGCAACTCCGACTGTTGTCCGGCTCCTGCCGGCACCAGTAAAGAAATTCGTACTGGATCTTGCGAATAAAGAACATGTCTTGATCGGTATGGACATTATAAAGAGCTATAAATGACCAAGACCGAAAATATACGAACGAAACAAAGTGCATCCTTCTACCTAATACCCGGATGTCGAGGGTTCCGCTTTGTCGGAACCGCAGATAAAAACGGACACGATGCCTCTGCTAAAACACATGGCAAAAGAGTGTTTCACGTGATGCGTGAAATTGGAATCTGGAGTGCCATGCTCCGTCAGGGCCGAAAAGAAAGGCAGACGAGACTAAGCTCGTCCCTCCATGTAATACCTTAGCATGGAATCGAATATGAATTTTGATAAATATCCAATCATAGTAGTCTTTTTATGACAGTTCCTAAGTTTCAAAAAGAACTTGATGCAACAAAGCGGACTGCGGAGCGAGACAGAGCCCGTTTCTATAATGTTGTCGACAGGAATGTTGACGGAATTATTATTCTTGACGAAGAAGGAATAATAAAATATATAAATCCTTCCGCATTGAATATGTTCGGTCGTAATATTGCAGACCTTCTTGGTGAGGAGTTCGGGATACCCATAAAAGGGCGCTATACAACAACGTTGAGATTTATAAATGCCGTTACACGCGCCGAACTGTTCGCTGAAATGCGTGTTGCTGATATAGAATGGTCGGGGCAAACAGCTTATTTAGCATCACTTAGAGATGTTACTGAACGCAAGAAAGCGGAAGAAGCATTAAAAAAGGCAAAAGCAGAGATTGAAGACTGGAATCGGGAACTGGAAAAAAAGGTTGAGGAGCGGACAATGGAACTTAAGAGGGCCAATGCGCTGTTGGTGCAATCTGAGAAACTCTCCAGCACAGGATTAATTGCTGCCGGTGTTGCGCATGAACTTAACAATCCTCTGGCAGGTCTTTTGGGCCTTTTGCGTGCATACAAAGAAGAAAGAAAAGATGATCATAAAGAGCATAGAAATATATTACTGATGCTGAGAGCCGCAGAACACATGGCTAGCATAGTTCGGGGTCTTACTTATTTTGCGAGAGAATCAAATGATGCGTTTACTGCTGTTCATCTTATTGATGTAGTCGAAAATACATTAAGTTTTATTGAAGGAATATTAGCCAGAAACAAAATAAAGATAATTAAAAAACACGGAGATAACATAGCGGATATTTATGGAAATAACATTCATCTGCAGCAGGTCGTTTTAAACATAATAACTAATGCTAGAGACGCAATGCCTGAGGGTGGAGAAATTGTTATTGAAATAAAGAATTCTCCAAACGGTAGTGGAGTTATAATGGAATTTACAGACACAGGCACGGGAATCGCCAAGGAGAATATTCTGAAAATATTCGATCCGTTTTTTACTACAAAAGAAGAAGGCAAAGGTACCGGACTTGGCTTATCAATAGTTCATGGTATTATAAAAAGTCATAATGGCTTAATAAATATTGAAAGTCCTATTGGCAACGATACAAAACAAATAAAAGGGACAAAGGTGACAATAACCTTCCCTAAAATAGCGGATAGCGGAGAGGAAAGAAGAATTTTGGATTGATGATTTTAGAAATCGCAAATCTGGTGTGCGCTGTACGCAGAACGCTGAAGGTCTACGTTGAGAATTACAAAAGAGATAAAAAAAGTATAAAGAGGCTTAAATGGCTGGGGAAAAAATTCTTGTAATAGATGACGAAGAAATTATATATGCAGTATTTCAAAAGGAGCTTGAGAAAGAGGGATATACGATAGATTACGCTTTGGACGGAGAAACGGGTATAAAATTGGCTAAAAATAAAAAATACGATCTAATCTATATTGATTACAATATGCCGGGCGGCATGAATGGTGTTCAGACATGCAAAGAAGTAAAAAAGGTAAGCCCGGAATCTGTCGCTATATTCATGACAGGCACGTTGATAACCGGACTTATTGTAAGAGAAATGGCATTTCAAAACGCCGGCGGTAAAATATACTGGCTATATAAGCCCTTCAATCAAGATGAACTTATTGAAGTCACCAGAAAGGCTCTCGCAGAAAGGCAATAAAGAGATACTCACACAGAGCCTCAGAGAGAAATCTTTGTGTCGCTGTGCCTCCGTGTGAGAAAATCAAGCAATTTGAAACCCGAAACTTTAGTGATTACCTTTTCGTGGACGGATTAATTATCAAAAAAGGCAAAACAGTTCCGGCCTTCCCGACTTCGGCGGGAAAAGAGCTACAAAAGGTATAGAGAAATGGCATATTTTCGGAATTGACAAGCTCTATTTCCTAATTATCTACATCTTTCTGCTTTTGTGTTAATTCCCTCAATTCGTCTTCCAACTCTAGAAAAAGCCATCTGTTTATGATATAAGACTCTTCAAGAAGTTTTATCATTATGCTATAATCTTATTTTTATTGGAGTCAGGTATATGGAATTTAAGGGCTTGTATACTGCGTTAGTCACGCCTTTCAAAAATGGAAGAGTTGATTTTGATAAGATAAAAGAACTTGTAGAATTTCAGATAGACGGCGGAGTTGACGGCATAGTACCCATGGGAACAACCGGAGAATCACCCACAATTTCGCCAAACGAGCGTTTGAGAATAATCGAGACCGTTGTAAAACAGGCAGGCGGACGATGCTTAGTAGTGGCAGGAACAGGAGCTAACTCTACAGCAGAAGCTGTGGAACAAACAGAAGAAGCAAAAAAACTGGGCGCCGATGCGACATTACAAGTAACTCCATATTACAATAAACCGACACAGGAAGGGCTTTACAGGCATTTTTCCGCAACAGCCGAAATAGGGTTGCCAGTCGTACTTTATAATGTGCCGGGAAGAACCGGGGTTGCCATAGCACCAGAAACCGTTGCCAGACTGAGTAAAAACCCTAACATATCAGCACTGAAAGAAGCCGGTGGAAACGTAGACAGGGTAAGTGAAATACTCTCCATTTGCGATATTGCTATACTAAGCGGGGATGACGCCCTTACACTCCCTATGATGTCAATAGGGGCAAAAGGAGTAATCAGCGTAGCTTCAAATCTTTGTCCTAAACCATTAAAACAAATGATTAATGCTTTTTTTGCCAGGGATTTAGCAAAAGCAAATGAGATTCATTATAAATATTATAAGTTTATGCGCGACATATTCATAGAAACAAATCCATTACCAATAAAGGCCGCTATGGCCATGAGGGGAATGATTGAGGAAGAATATAGGCTGCCCCTCTGCCCTATGCAGGAAAAGAATAAAAAAATTCTTCTTGAAACAATGAATACCATAGGAATTTAATGTTTTGAATATCCCGTATAGCCGCCCATACTAGAAGAGAACTTAAAATTCAAAATTTATCATAAATAGAGGATGATTATGCTATTAAAAAATATTTTCCCTGGAACAACGCTATTAACAGTTCTATCGCCTTTACTTCTAATAACTTCTTGTTCAGAAAAAGAAGTCCAGATTCCTCCACCTACAGTAACGGTTATGTCGGTCACCGCTGAAAACGTAATTCCTTCCGTTGAATTTATAGGTCAGGCCATTGCCAAGGAAGAGGTATCTCTTATGGCGAGAATAACTGGATTTCTGATTAAAAGAAATTTTGAAAACGGTTCATATGTAAAAAAGGGAGACATTGTTTTTGTTATAGAAAAAACCCAATATATTGCAGATGTTGAAGCGGCAAAGGCTGCAGTGCTCAGCGCTGAAGCTGATTATCAAAATGCAATAATAGAATTCAATAGGTACAGTAAACTTAAAGCTACAAATGCAGTAAGTCAGAAGGACTACGATAAGGCAGTCCAAACTAAATGTTCCACTGAAGGCAATCTGCTTTCATCCAAGGCAAAACTGAAAAATGCCGAACTCAATCTAAGCTATACAGACGTAGCTGCTCCATGCGATGGAAAATTAGGAGCTCAGAAATATAATGCTGGGAATCTAGTCGGGCCTTCAAGCGAACCTCTTGCAACTATTATGATGCTTGATCCTATTCAAATTCAGTTTGCCATCAGCGAATCTCTTCTAGTATCTGCGCTACAGGATAAAGCAGGAGAAGAATCTACCGCTCCTGCAGATATAAATAAAAAATTACAGAAACAAAAAGTAATTCCCCGATTGATACTATCCAATGGCACGGAGTATCCTTATCCTGGTGAGATCTATTTTGTTGATAATAAAATAAACTCGCTAACTGGCACTATTAATATAAGAGCATATTTCCCTAATCCGAATCACATAATCCTTCCCGGCGCTTATGCCATGGTAAGCCTAACTAAAAATACTACGATAAAATCCCTGCTGATACAGCAAAAAGCCGTGCAGGAAGGACAGTCCGGGAAATTCATACTTGTCGTTGATAAAGATAAGAAGGTCGAAAGTCGAAACATTCAAATAACTCAGGAATACGGCACATATTACATTGTTTCCAAAGGAGTAAAAGAGGGAGAGACGATAATAGTCGAAGGACTGCAGAAGGTCAAACCTGGAATGACTGTTAATCCCCTAACTGCAGACGAAACTAAAGAACTTAACGTTAAACATAAGAAACAAGCAGTCGCATTATGATAAGTCAATTTTTTATTTCAAGACCTAAATTCGCATTTGTAGTTTCTATTGTCATCGTTATTGCCGGATTAATAGCAATAGAAACACTACCAGTCGCACAATACCCGGAAATATGTCCTCCGGCAGTTTCTGTAACAGCTCTTTATCCCGGAGCTAACGCCGAGACGGTAGAAAAGACTGTCCTGACCCCGCTGGAAGCGCAAATAAACGGGGTAGAAAAAATGATTTATATGTCTTCGACTGCAGCCAATGACGGTTCTGCCTCCATCACGGTTACTTTTGAAATCGGAACCGATTATAATATGAACACCGTAAATGTGCAAAATCGCGTATCTCAGGCATTGGCACAACTTCCGGCAGAAGTCACCAAACAGGCTGTAACAGTGAAAGCAAAATCAACCGATATGCTAGCCATTATTGACGTTTTTTCTCCAAACAACAAATACGATGGAATATTTCTAAGTAATTATGCCGCTATAAATATCAGAGACGCAATTATGAGGATAAAGGGAGTGGGAGATGCTCAGATTCTCGGAAGTCAGGATTATTCCATGAGAATATGGCTGGATCCTAACAAGCTTACCAGTCTTAAAATATCAGCAGACGAAGTCATAGCCGCGATAAGCGAACAAAACGCTCAAGTAGCTGCGGGGCAGATAGGCGGGGAACCTGCTTCGAAAAACCAACAGTTTCAATACACTGTTTTAACCAAGGGAAGATTATCCAGTGAAGAAGAGTTCGGGAATATAATTTTAAGAGAAAATTCTGATGGCGATGCTGTAAAATTAAAAGATGTCGCAAAAATTGAACTAGGATCATATTCTTATTCTTCATTTGGAGAGCTGAATAACAATCCGGCCGCACTACTGGCTATATACCAACTCCCCGGATCCAACGCAGTGGAAATAGACAGAAAAGTAAAAGAAGAGCTTAAAAAACTTTCAAAAAACTTTCCTGATGGCGTAGATGCAAAAATTCTGTACAACACTACAAATTACGTTATCTCCTCTATTCAGGAAGTAGTTACGACTCTATTTATAGCTGTGTTCCTGGTAATTCTCGTTACTTATTTATTCCTACAAGACTGGCGTTCAGCTTTGATACCAGCTTTAGCCATCCCTGTCTCTCTCATAGGAACATTTGCAGTTTTATTGGCCGTAGGATACACCATTAACACAATAACTCTTTTTGGCCTAATTCTGGCAATAGGAATAGTCGTTGATGATGCTATCGTGGTAATAGAGAATGTCCATAGAATAATGGAGGAAGAACATCTCTCCCCTGCAGACGCAGCAAGAAAATCTATGCGTCAGGTTACTTCTCCGATCATAGCTACTACACTGGTTTTGATGGCAATGTTTGTCCCCGTAGCATTTTTGCCTGGAATTACGGGAGAGCTATACAGGCAATTCGGAATAACAATCGCTGTATCTGTAGGTATTTCATCCATAAATGCACTGACGCTTAGCCCTGCCCTGTGCGCTACTTTATTAAAAGAAAGACATCCTAAATTACCAATATTTTTCGTATGGTTTAACAATTTTTTTGATTACTTCAAAAGAAAATACAATTATGTGGTAGCTATATCCCTTAGAAGAACATCTTTAGTTATAGGAATTATGCTTATAATATTTGTCTCGTTGTTCTTATTGTACAAACATCTGCCTTCCGGATTTTTGCCTGACGAGGATCAGGGTGTTATTATGATGAACGTACAACTACCGGACGCCGCATCTATTAAAAGAACAACAGAAATAGTACACAAAGTTACTGACATGATAAAGGGCATCAAAGGAGTAAAAGATGTACAGACAGTCACCGGATATTCTATGTTCTCAGGGGCAAGTAGTTCAAACAATGCTCTTATTATAGTCGTTTTAAAATCGTGGGATGAAAGAAAGGCAAAAGATGAATCTTCCGTAGCAATAGCAAATAGGGCAAATATTTTAACTTCTACGATTCCAGGGGCAAGTATATTCGGATTCATTCTTCCCCCTATTCAAGGACTCGGGACTACCGGAGGATTTGAATTCATCCTTCAGGACACGACAGGGAACAACCCTCAGAGAATGGCTGAAGTTTTACGCACATTGACTTCTGCTGCTATGAATACCCAGGCAATAGATATAGCCTATACGATGTACAGAGCTAATGTGCCGCAAATATATCTTGATATAGACAGAGAAAAAGTAAAAAAACTGGGAATACAATTGTCTGATGTATTCACAACTCTCCAAACATATCTCGGTTCAATATATGTAAATGACTTTAATAAATTCGGCAAAGTTTACAAGGTTTATGTTCAGGCTATGCCAGACTACAGAAGTGAAGAAAATGACGTATTCAATCTGTATGTCAAAAACGCCAACAACCAAATGGTTCCTTTAAAGACTCTCATAAGAGCAAAAAAGATATTGGCGCCTGAAATAATATATCATTACAACATGTTTGCTTCTGCGACAATTAACGGAACAACTGCACCTGACTTCAGTTCAGGACAGGCTATTAAAACAATGGAAAAAGTGGCAGATGAACTTCTTCCAGAAGGAATGAGTTATGAGTGGACTGGAACAGCCTATCAGGAAATTCTTGCCGGCAGCAAGGTAATTTTTATTTTCATCCTTGCCATTACTTTTATATATTTGTTTCTTGTGGCTCAATACGAAAGCTGGACATTGGCATTCAGTGTGATGCTCTCTGTTCCTGTCGGGTTTCTTGGAGCATTAATAGGCATATGGATAGCCGGCATAGCTAATAATATTTATGCACAGTTAGGATTCGTTTTAGTATTCGGATTAGCTGCTAAAACCGCAATACTTATAGTAGAATTCGCAAAGAAACAAAGAGAAGAAGAAGGAAAGTCCATTATAGAAGCAGCCAAGATGGCAGCCAATTTAAGATTTAGAGCAGTAATAATGACTATGTCATCATTCGTACTTGGAGTAGTTCCCCTGGTAATAGCTACAGGAGCAGGAGCCTCAAGTAGAAGAGCTCTAGGAACAGCTGTATTTGGAGGCACCCTTATGGCAGGAATAATAGGAACTATTTTGATCCCTTCGTTCTATGCAATCATACAAAAGAGAAAAGAGCGCTTTAAAGAAAAAAACTCCTAAAAAAAAGACTTTCTAAAGAAATCTATATAACATTTTTCACTTTTGTGGAGAATACTTATAGCAATGTCGCTTCATAAGATTTGAAAATAAAGTAGAACACTAATGAGAGTAATTATGAAAAAAATATATATTCATTTAACTGGTTATGTTATAACTTTAATAGGACTTCTATATTTGGGTGCACTAGAAATAAAAGCCAAAGACAACACGAATGATACTATTATTACTGACACTGTTAAACAACATGGAAATAAAGATACAAATCAAATAGAAGTCCGCCACATTGTATTAAAAGGAACAAATAAAGAAATCGGTGAAGCTTTAGGTAAAATAGCACAAAAGGATTATGGTACGAATAATCTCATGTCAGTTGACCGTAATATCTTTGATAAGAGAGAGAAATGTATACAAAAAAACTATCGAGCCTTTCACGAAAGGATGAAAGGTGTTTCAAATGCATATCATTACAATGGAGATAAAACTCAAGATGCAAGCTTTCTTCCTTATGACTTAGGCGGCAATGTTAAATGTTCAGCTGTTTTTTTTCCCGCAAGTAGCACTGAAACAAAACATAATATGTTTATTCGTAATTTTGACTGGAACCCAGGATTGCCAATGTTCAGCAGGGTTTATGTGATGGAACTTTACCCAACGCTAAAAAATAATGAAGAAAAACCGCAATATCCTTCAATTGTTATTGGCGGCTTGGATTTACTCAATGGGGTTATAGACGGTATAAATTCGCAGGGATTAATGATTTCAGCATTACAAGATCAAACCATTGATACAAAACATGCCAAAGGAATAGAAGATATAGAAACTATTGAAGGACTTAGCATTTTTCAGGTTATGCGATGTATACTCGATACATGCACAACGGTCGAAGATGCAAAAAACATATTAAAATCAATTGACAAAATAGACATGATTATCGTTCCTCTTCATTTGATGATTGCAGATTCAACTGGAAATAATGTCGTATTTGAAATGTCACTGGATTCGGAAGGGAAACTAACAGTAAAAAACTTTGTAACCCGAAGTGAAAATAATAGTCCGCGTATTATCACCAATCATTCATTGAAAAAATATGAAATACAAAATCCTCCTGAATATCATTATGATCCTATCTACCACGATGATCCTTATAATACATTTCTCCGTTATGATAGGTTAAAAAATGCGTTACCAAAACGTATCGATCTATGGGATATCATAGGAACAGTCACAGCCAAGGGAATAGAATATGAGACACAACTACCTGTTCGTACCATGTGGATAGTCTTATTTGACTTAAACGATAAAGTAATAAAGGTAAAATTTTACAAAGGAGACGATAGAGAAGGCAACCCCACGTTTTCTAACGAATATAGTTTTAATTTTAGTCAATAAAAGTTTAGTCTGTATCAATTCAAAGATGGTGGTATATTAGGTTAAGCCACTTGCGGAAGCTAAAAATTACAAATTGTAAAATAATGAATTATAGAGGTTTCATATGTTCTCAAAAAATACACATCATAACTTTAAAATAGTTCTGACTGCAGTTGTAACACTCATTTTGCTTTTAGGATCACTTTCCTGTACTAAAAAAGCAATACCCCAGCAAATAACTTCAGTAAAGGCAACTCCAGTCGTTGAAAAAATCATACCCTATTCCGTCCCGATAGTAGGACAAGTCATAGCGAAAAACAGTGTAGAGCTAAGGGCCAGGGTCACTGGATTTTTGACGAAACAGAATTTCATAGAAGGCGGCTATGTAAAGCAGGGTCAACTTCTTTACGAAATACAGAAGGAACAGTATATAGCAGAAAAAAATGAAGCCTCAGCGGCAGTTCTTAAGGCTCATGCACAGTACGATAATGCGACCATAGAATATAATAGGCAGAAAAATCTTTGGTCAACAAATGCTACGAGTAAAAAAGATCTGGATAACGCCACTCAGAATAAATATACAACAGAAGCCAATCTTCTTAATGCAAAAGCTCAGTTAGCACTGGCAGACCTTAACCTCAGCTATACTGACATGTATTCTCCTTTTGACGGAAGAATTGGCGCTTCCGCCTACTACCCTGGAAACCTGGTAGATTTATCAAGCAAACCTCTATCTGAAGTCGTAATGATAGACCCGATATGGGTTGAGTTTGAACCAAGAGAAGAGATTTTAATAAGCGCATTGCAAGATAAAAATTCCAAATCGCACATGCCGGATAAGACAAGTCCTACGTTCCATACAAACGGAATTATTCCAAAATTGATTCTTTCAAACGGCACAGAATACACAGAAGCTGGAGCAATAGACTTTATTAATAATCAGGCTAATCCGGAGACAGGCACTATTCAAATGCGAGCCACCTTTAAAAACCCTCAACAACTCCTGCTGCCCGGCAATTATGTGAATGTAATTGTAGAAAAAATCACCGACACTCCTTCTTTGCTGATTCCTCAAGCTTCTATGCAAAATGACCAGATAGGAACCTATGTTTTTATTGTAAATAAGAATAGCGTAGTTGAACAAAAATATATAAGCATAGGACAGGTATACGGTTCTTATATAGTGGTAAAAGGCGGACTTAATAAAGATGATCTTGTTATAACTGATGGAATCCTCAGGATCAGAGAAGGAAGTCAGGTCTCTTATAAAATAGAGAAGCCCAACATAACTGCTTCTCCCAATGCACAACTTACAAATGACAAAAATAAAGATAATAAAACTAAGGACATAAAAAGTCCCTCAGTTAATAAATAACTAAAACACAAAGGGATTTCTAATGTTCAGCCAATTTTTTATATCAAGACCAAAATTTGCATTTGTAATATCGATTGTGATAGTGATAGCCGGGCTTGTAGCAATACAAAATTTGCCTATCTCTCAATTTCCTAATATTGTTCCACCGCAGGTTTCGCTTACGACCAGCTTTCCGGGTGCAGATGCTGAAACAGTTGAAAAAACTGTAGTAATACCGTTGGAACAGCAAATCAACGGCGTTGAGAACATGATATACATGCAGACATTCTGCTCGGACTCAGGCAATGTGAATCTCATTGTAACATTTGATGTCGGAAGCAACAATGACATCAATACCGTAAATGTGCAAAATCTCGGATTAATAGCCAATTCTCAAATGCCTCCTGAAGTAATGAACCAGGGAATTACAGTACAGCAGAAATCCAGCAATATTCTTCAGATCATTACCTTCTATTCTCCTGAAAATAAATTTGACAGTGTATTTCTCAGTAATTTTGCTTCTTTAAATCTGCTGGACGAGGTTGCTAGGGTTCCAGGAGTAGGACAAGCCATGGTCCTTGGCTCATTAAACTACTCAATGAGAATTTGGCTAAAACCAGATAAAATGGCGAGCCTTAAAGTAACAGTAGATGATGTTTTAAACGCAGTACAAACTCAGAACAAACAAATAGCTTCAGGCCAAATAGGCGGACCTCCATCTGTCAACGGCCAACAGTTTCAATATACACTACTAACGCAATCAAGACTTGAGAAGGTAGAAGAATTTGGGAAAGTCATCATTAGAGCAAACAAAACAGGGGGGATCATTCGTCTCAGAGATGTGGCTACCATAAACTTGGGGGCACAAACATATTCTTCATTTGGACAGCTTAATGGCAAACCCGCAGCAAATCTGGCCATATACCAATTGCCTGGCGCAAATGCTATTAAAGTAGCACAAGAAGTCAAAAAGACCCTTAAAAAACTTTCCGAAAATTATCCAAAAGGAATAGCGGCTGAAGTAATGTATGACACAACGGAATTTGTTTACGCTTCAATAAAAGAAGTAGTAAAAACCTTATTTATAGCAATAATACTCGTAATATTAGTTGTCTTCATATTCCTGCAGGATTGGAGAGCTACCATGATTCCTACTATAGCCATTCCTGTCTCCATTATAGGGACATTTGCAGTAATGCTCGCTATAGGATATTCCATTAATACCATTACTCTGTTCGGTATGATTCTAGCAATCGGGATAGTAGTAGACGATGCAATCGTAGTAATCGAGAATGTGTTCCGAATTATGGAAACGGAAGGTCTAAGCCCTGTCGAAGCTACACGAAAAACAATGACCCAAGTAACCGGACCTATAGTAGCAACAACAATGGTTCTTATGGCTGTATTCGTCCCTATAGCTTTTATTCCTGGAATAACCGGCGAACTCTACAGGCAGTTTGCCATAACTATTGCCGTTTCCGTAGGATTGTCCGCAATAAATGCTTTAACATTGAGTCCGGCGCTCTGTGCGACTTTCTTAAAGCCAAAAGTTGAAGGAAAAGAGTTTTTCTTGTTCAAATGGTTCAATATTTTCTTTGAACATATCACTAAAAGATATAATAAATATGTCGCAGTTACCGTTAGGAACCTCGCTGCTGTAATTATATTTACCCTTGTCCTTCTGGGAATGATATATGTTCTCTATATTTTTCTGCCTACAGGATTCATTCCAAATGAAGACCAGGGAAAAGTCATGGTAGAATTAAAACTCCCCAGTGGAGCATCATTAGACAGAACTGCGGAAACTACAGCGAAAGCTACTGAAATCTTAAGAAGTATAAAAGGTGTAGATGATGTGATAGTCATCAATGGGTTTTCGATGCTGAATCAAACAAATACTTCAAACGTAGCTTTAATAGTTGTAAATCTCGATTCATGGGATAAGCGAAAAACCAAAGACTTGCAAATGGCAGCATTATTTTTTAAAATAAGGGCAAAGCTCAATGCCGGAATAACCAATGCCGCCTGTATAGTTTTTCAATTACCTCCAATAACAGGACTCGGGACGAGCGGTGGATTCCAGTTTGAAATACAACAAACACAAGGAAATGATCCTCAAAAATTAGCCCAGGTCGTAAGAGATTTTGTTTACACGGCAAACAAGCAACCCGAACTTACAAACCTTGCAACTACATACAGGGCAAATACACCAAAAACCAAAGTTATCATAGACAAGGAAAAAGCCGAAAAACTGGCCGTTCCTCTTGATCAGGTTTTCACAACAATCCAGACCTACTTCGGGTCTACTTATGTCAACCTTTTCAATAAATTTGGAAAAGTATATCAGGTTACTCTTCAAGCTGCTCCTGAATACAGGGGCAATGTATATGACCTTTACAACATATATGTCCAGAATAAAATGCAGGGGCTTGTTCCTCTAGGGACTTTTATAAAAACAAAAACGGTGCTCGGTCCCGACATAATAAGCCATTACAATATGTTTGCTTCTGCGGAAATAAACGGCGCTCCTGCTCCCGGATACAGCTCAGGACAGGCAATTGCCGCTATGGAACGAGTTGCAAAAGAGGTTCTCCCTCAAGGAATGAGCTATGAATGGACCGGCACAGCATATCAGGAGATACTAGCAGGAAATATGGTATTGGTCATTTTTGCTCTCGCAATTATATTCATATACCTGTTCCTGGTTGCCAAATATGAAAGTTGGATGCTCTCCCTTGCAGTAATGCTATCCGTTCCGGTTGCCATCTTAGGAGCTCTAATTGCTCTATGGATAGCCGGAATAGCAAACAACATTTACGCACAAGTAGGGTTTGTGCTCCTATTCGGAATGTCAAGCAAGACTGCAATATTGATGGTAGAATTCGCCCGCGAACAACATAAATCCGGATTATCCATAGTTGAAGCAGCAGAACATGCGGCGCACATGAGGTTTAGAGCTGTAGTAATGACGGCATTGGCATTTGTACTCGGCGTTTTTCCACTTGTCATAGCTACAGGACCAGGAGCAATCAGCAGACAATCGCTTGGAGTTGCCGTATTCGGTGGTATGATACTTGATGCAATACTCGGAACGCTTCGCATCCCCTCATTCTATGTAATTATCGAGAAACTTATCGAATGGAACTGGGGGAGAAAAGAAATTAATGCCGCCGCCGCAATAGAGCCTTCAGTGCATAAGGGAGAATAATTCCGCATGAATTGGCTTTTCATTTATTTGCTTATCTTTTTGTGTTCTTTATTCTTTACGATTATTCTGACGCCTGTTTTTAAGAAAATAGCCATATCAATAGGAGTCGTAGACATACCATCGCAACAGAAACATAAAAATCATTCCAGAATAATTCCACTGATGGGCGGATTCGCAATGTGTTCGGCATGGCTAATAACTATTATTGCAGGCTTTCTAACACCACTGATATTTAAATCTAATATTTCTCGCTATATAGCCGGAGACATAAGCGGAATATTTATTACACAAAAAAGAATTATAGTGATTACTTTAGGCGCTCTTCTCATAACACTTCTTGGATTTTTCGATGATAAAAAGGCCATGAGCGCTAAGGTCAAATTTCTGGGACAATTTATAATCGCTGCTTTTGTAGTTACTTTTGCCGATATTAATCTCTCACTTTTTATTAATTCTCAAATAATAACATGGATAATTACTGTTTTCTGGATGCTACTGATAATAAATGCCATTAATTTTTTTGACAATATGGACGGTCTAGCTACGGGTATAGCTTCCATAGCTTTTTTCTTTTTCATGACTATAGCCATAATTTTCAAACACTATTTCATTGCAGGCTTGAGCGCTACCGGACTTGGAGCAGCAGTCGGATTTTGGATATTCAACCATTCTCCTGCTAAAATTTTTATGGGCGACTGCGGAAGCCATTTCCTAGGATATACGCTGGCAATTACTAGCGCGTTGACAACCTATTATCAGCAAGGAATAACACAAACACAGTTTGCCGTTTTAATCCCCCTCTTTGTACTTGCCATACCTTTGTTTGACCTCCTCTCCGTCGTCGTTATAAGAATAAGAATACACAGGCCGATATATATTGGTGACAACAATCACATTTCACACAGATTTAATCAGATGGGAATGGAAAAGAAAACGGCCGTACTGTGCGTGCATCTCCTTTCCGTTATCATTTCTTTGAGCGTGCTTCCCCTGCTCTGGGGCGATATCCCAACTGCGATAGTTTGCCTCATCCAAGCCTGCGTAATACTCCTGCTTATATCTATAATCCAATACTTTGCTAAAAAAAATTAAGCTGCACACCACTTTTTCACTTAATATTACAGTAGTCTTTCTCCCTGATAGCTAAATAGTTATTTATAATTGACTTTATCTGTATGCAATATATAATCTAAGAAAAAACTGTAAGCATAATTGGAGAAATACGAAAAACAATCACTTTTCACTGCTGGATAGATCATTTCTTGAAACCATTTATATCAGAAATCAATACTTTTATTCATAGTTTGAAATAACTCTAAAATTATCATGTCAAAAATATCCTATATTGATGAATCAGGTACACCTTCATTAGAAACTGAAATTGAAAGCGTCGGTCCTTATTTTATTGTCTCAGCTGTAATTATTGATTCCAATGATGAAAAAGAAATCACTGATATTGTTAGCTATGTTCGTCATAAGGAGTTTTCAGATAATGAAATCAAATCAAGCAATATTGGCAAGGATTTAGACAGAAGAAAGCGTGTGTTGAAAGCAATTCTAAAAGGACAATTTTCAACACATACTATTTGTATTGACAAAAGAAGAATTGACAAAAACTCTGGCCTAATCTATAAAAGACCATTTTTGAAATATGTAAATGGACTACTATATCGAAAACTTTTAAAATCATTTACGTCTTTAAAAGTATTTTTTGATGAACATGGATCAAAAGAATTCCAAGACTCATTCGTACGCTATATTGATGAATATCATAAAACCTCTCTATTTAACACAAGTGAAATAATCCCAGCAAAAAGCCATGAAGTCCCCGGCATTCAAATCGCAGATTTATTCGCTGGATCAATGTTTCATTTTATAAAAAATCGTGATGAAGAAATCTGGAATCTTTTAAAAGAAAAGTCAATTTGTATTGATATATGGCCTCCAGAAAGAAAATTATTCCACTCAACAAATAAAGCAGATTCCTCATATGATCAGGTAATTGAAGATTATTGTTTGAAGCAGGCAGAAATTTACTTAGAAAACTCAAATAATGAAGAAAATCCTGATGAAAAAGTAAGAGATAGTGTTGTTGAATATCTGCTTTTTAGACACTTGTCTAGTGATAATAATGATTTTGTATATACCAAAGAAATTATGGAAAAAGTTTTAGATCAGAGTTATGAGATGTCTGAACAATTGTTCCGCAGTAAGATTATTGGTAAATTAAGAGATAGCGAAGTAATAATAGCAAGCTCTCCAAAGGGACTTAAAATACCATCTTCTATAGATGATCTATCTGGCTTTGTCGAAGAATCAATGAAAAAAATCATACCGATGCTTAAGAGAATAAATAGTGCTAGAAAGCAAATTAAATATGTTACAATGGGAAAGTTAGATATTGTTGGAAACTACGACACTGAAAGGAAAATATTGGATTCTTTTGAAGATGAAAAGCCTAGTTATTGATAATAAGACTTAACCGAAAGCACACAACATGCGCAAAGCTTTTGGAACAGCTAGAAAGTATGCAAAATCCCAATCTAACATAGCCCTGAACAAGGTTTTTGCCGTAAATATTTTGAACTTTAGATAAAATTTAAAAATAAGGAACTTTTGAGAATGGCTGATAGAGATACTTTAAAATCCAAGAATAAAATTGGAGGAATAATAAGTGATAAAGAACGTAAAGTTCCGTGCCATTCATTAGAAAAAGGTATTTTAAGTTCAAACAAATTGATTGACTTGCCTGAAGTGGATAATAAGCTTATTTGCAATAAAAGTGTTTTCGATTGCATAAAAGAACGGCAAACAAGAAGGAAATATAAAGAAGAATACATTTCTCTAGAAGAGCTTTCTTACTTATTATGGGCAACGCAGGGAATCGTTAGAAAAACAGAAACAAGAACTTATCGAAATGTCCCTTCTGCCTGCGGGAGACACCCGTTTGAATCGTATATAATAGCAAATAGGATTAGTGGACTTGAAAAGGGATTATACAGATATGTAGCAACACAACATAAGCTGGTCCATCTGTATTCTGATGTAGATATTGATAAGAGGGTTAATGAATGTACAAATGGGCAAACGTTTGTGGGAGCGGCATCGGCTGTTTTTGTGTGGAGCTGTATCCCTTATCGGTCTGAATGGGAATTAGGCATCACTGCGCATAAGGCAATATTACTAGATGCCGGGCATATCTGTCAAAACTTATACATTGCGTGTGAAAGTTTAAAATTAGGGGTTTGTGCAATTGCTGACTATAATCAAGAGCGTATAGACGAATTGTTAGGAATAGATGGCATAGAAGAATTAACAGTATACCTGGCTTCCGTAGGGTGCTATTAAATAATTTTATCTGAAATAATATACTAAAGTAAACAATCCATCCGTTCCATATTTTTAGCACGTATTTCAGATTTGCGGAAACGAGTTTTCGCTTTTTATTTTGGCAAGCGGCATGCAGCTTGAACTAGGAGGACGGCAAATCGCCGCGCTTCATATTAGAGCAGTATCCCCCTCTTCCCTGTAAGAGTTCAGCAAAGTATGTCACAAGTGGAGCCGATATTTTCTTCTCGATACGCCCCTCATAAATTCCGCGATGGAATTTACGAGGGACACTCGAAGAACATACACAACCCCGGAATAGTTCCCCGATTGATTTGATTTTCAAATCGTATCGAGAGGACAAAATAAACGTGGGTTACTGAGCAGGTACTACTCGGATCGAATATCCTTAACTTCAAATTTAACAGTCACATCTGTAGGCGAAGAACGATCCTCTACAGTCGGGAAAAAATCACCCTCGTAAGGAGCTTCAGGTGATACAACAAAATCACCTTTCTTATCTATCAGGGATCCAACACCATGCCAATGTTTTTTATCCGAACTTACCAATCCAAAATAGAGAGCACCGTTTGTTAATGTTCCTGTCATTGCAATACGTTGCCCCTGTCTTAAATGTTGCATCGGTAGCTCAAAAATCAGCTTCCCACTAACGACTGGACAGCTTATTACCTTACTACCATCCGGTTTATCTTCACATTGATGGTCCCTGTGCCATTTACTAATAGAATAGGACTGTTTCAATAAGGTACGCTTTAACTCTTGATTGTCTGCACTGGAGCTAACGACTAGTGGAGAAGTAGCTGTGAATCCATTTGCAGTATTATGCGTTACTGCGCCAGAAGGCTGTGAATATTCATTATCTTTTCTTATCGTATTTACATGGAAAACATCTTGACTGTCAAAAGGCGTTTCTTCTCCTGCAGTAATTATTAAGTCGTGATAAGATTGTCTGGGTTTGCCTTCGTTGAGATTGTCTCTAAATTCTTTCTCGTTTCTTGTCATAAGTTGTGTATAAATACATGACACCCCGTCATAAACTGCTATTTCCTGAAATGATTTGGTTGATATACTGCCTTTCGTCCATGTATCACATGGAGGAACTCTGTAAATAACTATTCCTCTACCTCCTCTACCAATATAAGACACATAAAAATGCTCGTTATCCAGAAATCCTGCGCTACAAAAAAAACCAGCCTCATTTAAGTCAACACTTCCAAGTTTATACCCAGCGTCAAAAGAACGTGAAAAAGATGGTAAAGAATCATTCCAACTATCATATTTTGGTATTTTTAAAAAAGTAAACGTGTTACTGTTCTTGGAAATTAAAATATCACCTGATGGTGAAAATCCACAAATAAGTCCATCCAGGCGAACCTGTTCTGAGGATTCAAAAACATCGTGGTCTACTAGCTTTTTATGTTTTGGAAAAAGGTATAAACCACCCTCACAGGCTACAATACTTGAGTCATCAGGTTTAAAGATCAGATTCATCCATATTGTGGCAAACACTCTAAATTCTGCACTTTTTTTACAGCGATCTTTTTCTAATTCGGCATCAGGATAAAGATTATAAAATCTAATGATGCTATTCTTTCCATCTCGACTTTCCGGTGAAGATGTCACTGCATAAAAGGTTCCATCATCTGGGTTAAATCCAGCTCCTACCACCAGATTTACATCTATATAAAAAAATGGCTTTTCATCAATTTTGCTAAGATCTCCATCTTTTGGAATTTTGTAAAAGTAAATATAGCCACATCCACTAGATGGAAATACACATAAGATTGTACGATCTGAATTAAATTTCATAAAAGTAGAAGAAGTTATACAATTTGGTAAAATTTTAACAGGTTCACCCAACTTGCTCCAGTCGTTTGGGAATTTATAAATACTAATCCCTCTTTGCTTAACCATAAGAAAATACTTTTTATCGGCATGAACTTGCGTTACCACAAACATTGAAATCAACAAACAAAAAATCAGCATTACCTTTTTTGACATTTTCATCATCATAATCTCCTTTTGTTTTTCTGATGAACTTGAACATTGTGGGTATAATTTCATTTCATTAATCGTCCTTTCCTAACCTATTCCTTAACTTTTAAATTATTTTTGTGTGGAATTTATTCCTTCACTTGTGAATAATGCGAATTAATTTCACATACAATCTCTACTTACACTTAACTTTAACATTCACGAAGTATTCTTATGTTTAGCTTTGTCTGGAGTGCGGAAACGATTTTTCGCTTTTTTTATTTTGGCGTAGAGATTGTCAATATTGAAATTCTCATCCCATTTACATTCCTCATAACCAGGCAATCTGCAAGGAGTAAAATAAAATGTTGTTTTTCTGGCTAAATCTTCCTTGACTCCGACAAATACGATATTCCATTTATCAAGCGGTTGCATCCCACCTTGCTCTAGCCCTCAAGTCATTGGCAAACCTGTAAGTCCCGCCGCCTATTTCGGATACAGTAAGGACGATATTCATCACGATTGTTGAAACAGCCATGACGAGAATTAAGAAACTTGTTAAACGCTATAAGAGCTTTTTCTTGTCAAGTTCAGAATTTATCCATTCCGCGGCTATAAAAATAGCCAGAGGCACCATAGGCAGGACATAGTAACTTCTCCCGACTTCGGCGGTTTTGACGTATAAGATGTTGACTATCAACGAAAGTTCTTTTTTGCAGAGTACTACATTATTTTAGATAAAAATAATGTAATATGCTTATGCAAGGCTTGTTACGATAAAAGGAGTCTTAGAATAGTTTTTCCCGAAGAATTAGGCCTCTTCGCCGAAATGAAAAGTAAATATCACAAAACAGACTCAAGTTTAGTATTTGGAAGATTATAGATTTTGAGAATGAAGTAATCCTTGTCTCTGAAACCATAAGCTTGCCTGATGGGCCATCTGACTTTGTTATTGAAACCCTCCATTCCTGCATTGGATAGGGCATTTGTAGTCCAATAGACAGTAATTCCGTGAAGATTATTTTCTATAGTTTTTGCCATGGCAATAAGATCTTTGATTTCAGTTTGTCTGGCAATAGAGCACCAATTTTTAAAAGCTGTTTCTGCCTGAAAACTGTTGCCAACCATCTTATAAATGCTTCTTAAAGCTTCCTTCATCATGCTGGCATCCCCAAGCTCCTTAAAAACTTTTCTTAGGTTGTCTAGCAACTGCTTTGCATCAGGTTCCAGGTCTTCAACATTTCTCAAGAATAAGAATCTTTGATTTTTGAGGAGGGTTTTTTGCTCTTCATCAACCTCTTTGGCTGTTCTTCTGCGGATTTTGTCAAGTTTGTCATTCATGAGCTTGATTACATGAAAATGATCAAAGACTTTTTCCTAAGATATTTTTTCTCGCACTCTTT
>JAJXWI010000114.1 GCA_021781705.1 bacterium
CCACACCCGTTTCCATCCCGAACACGGCAGTTAAGCACTTCAGCGGCGATGGTACTATGCAAAAGAGCATGGGAGAGTAGCACGATGCCAGGGGATTTTATTTTTTACTCTGATTATATAATATAGATTATTTATCTAAATGTAGTGAATATTACAAAATTATTTAAATAAAGGTACAATAATGGAACAATGTGGAACAATAGTGAAAAAATTAGCAAACACTCTTGTAAGGAAAGTTGGGACGTTCATTTCTATCACGTTAATTACTACGCTAGTTATACTAGGTAACAATGCTGCGGGCGTTGAGAGAATTATTCACACAGGATTAACCGAGGTAGGATGCGCAGCCATACACTTGTCGATAGATTATGTTCCGACAAGGCAACCAATCAGTGCAAATATTACTAAGACAATATGTGGCTTCGTAAATGATCCAGTATACTGCAGCGACGACGACGTAGGTGAAGCTGCTGAAGAATATAAAACGCTGTCTAAAACCACGACTACGATAAACTTTCCTCATCAACGTGAAATACATCAGACAGATAAGTTAAAATTGGGACGAAATTACGATGAGGCATACTGGGATATAACTGAAACATTTCCCGAAGGTGAAATCACCCATAGGCTAGGGTACACAGGTCTCTGTGAAATAATAAGATACGACGACGCACAATTCCAGTTAATCGGGCATGATGTTGCATCTAATACTTACTCCTTTGTATACATCAACCATTAAGGCACCCTAAAACCTGCAAAATCAGGATAGCCAGAAAACCCGGCAATAGCAAGATGCATACGGCGATGATGCCGTGTATATAACCATCTTACTGATTGACGGGTTTTCTATTTTATTAAAATCCGCATTATTTCCCGCCGAAGTCGGGAAGAATAAGATTATGTTAAAGTTCTTATCAGAGATATATAACATGTCTAAGTGTCTTCCTTGCCTTGCTTTTTTTCGCCATTCATAGTTCGATATGTATTAACTTTTTAATTGGTATGTGAGATTATTTCATATAAATGATTTATTGTTGATGGAAGTGAATAAATTTCGCAAAAGAGTTTTTTAAAAAATAAAAACAAAATTGAAAAGTCTCAAAAAAAGGATAATATCTTCTTTATCAATAAAAGAATAAACAATAAAATACAAGGAGAATTTTAATTATGAGTAAACACAATTGTTTTCAGGTTTTGAAGCTGGCTTTATGCTGGTTGTTTTTTGCTGCGACGGTTAGCGTTTTTGGTGTAATTGTTGACGTGCCAAATTCTATTACAAATGAGTCCGGTAAAAATTTTTATGTAGAGCATGATAAGGAGAGAAATCTTTGGTTTTGCATGGAACTTGTTACTCAAGAGAATATTGAGTGGTGGTCTAAAAGAGTAGCATATGAAAAATATATATTAAGAAAATGTCAGGAGCCTCATATAAAGTTGGCTGCGGAACAGAAAGAAAAGAGAGACCAAGAAATTTTGGCAAAAGAAAAAGAAATTTTGGCAAAAGAAATGGAGGCTGTAAGAGAAGAGCTTCTGCCGTATAGGTATACTATTCCAGCAATAGATGGCTTTCTAGCGAAAAACAGGTGGGATAAAGAGCGCGATATTAATAATGCAAGCAATCTTGATGATTTTTGGAACACGTTTAGCTACAAGAGCTTTGATATTAAGAAATTCATACTATTGGAGTTCCTTCTGTTACAAAAAGAAGAGTATGAATATATTATATTAGGCGGGCAGACCCCTTATCAGACCACATTGTTTGACGAGATAAGAGGACGGCTATACTCTAGTGAAGTATTGGGTAGGCATATTAGGAGAATTATCCCTAATATAGACGAGTTTCTTAAATCTAATGATTATTCACTATTGTATCCTTCTCCACAGACCGAGGATTCTATTACTAAACCTTTGCCGTATCAAGATGAAATAGAAAGCGACACCGCTTTTATGAAGCAAGTGCAAGAATCTATATTGCGGAAGGTGGATTTTTCATTTTGGGGTGATTTCAAGGACTCTACGGAAGGATTTGATTATAATCTCAGCACTTATGCTAGGGGTGGAAAAGCAACTTGGGTTGCATATATATCGTCAGTACCTGTAGATAGCCCATTGTATTTGCAAGGTAATATTCTTTTCCCTCATCTCATAATGGTCGTGACGGTGAAAATAGGTGATCCTATTTATTCACCTTTAGGAATATTTAGAAGTCCTATTGCAATAGCTTCTGGTGAGAGCTCTAGGTTTAAAAATATATCCATGCCGCTTCACTCTTTTATTGCTAGTATTGTGCCGATGATTAGTCCTGGAGTTAAATATATGGTGTTTAGGCCTCTCTCTTCCATGTTGGATATAATCAATAAGAGTGGAATAAAATATACGGTATCAGGAGACGGAGAGAATCAGAAGGTAATGTTCCCTTACGTCACATTCCTAACTCTAACAAGAGGTAATACTAAGCTATTTTCTCTATATGATCCTCGTACCGATATTAGATATTTTTTTGATGATGAACATCATTGGTTTGCGTTGAGCCCATATTTAGGGAATAATAGCATTCATATGTTTGTGCAATCTCCCTTTATAGTAATAGATCGTGCAGATCTTGCAGAATGTACTAACAGAGTGGCTCATACAGGTTCTCTGGCTGCAACAACAGTAACAAGCGTCAATCCAAGGGTAAATGTAGCAATTTTTCCTGTAACAGCAAGTAGTGCTGGAGAAGGTAGACCAGTATTAGAGAATAAACCTCCCTTAATTGGAAGTGAGGCAAATCGTCTTCCTTTTGCAACCTGTAAGACACCTTATAAATGGGCGCCTAGTTTCAACCCTACGATATGCGCAGAACCTCCGAGTATCTCTATGCGAGGAGAAGTTCCAGGTGGTGTTTTATTTCGTCTTCCCGTGGCTCATTTTAATAAAGGAGATAGGATTTCGATGAGAGGTAATCTCAGAGAAGGTAAAATAGAATTTGGATTAGCATTTGATGATGAACATGGATGGGTATGTGCAAATACCCTAGAAGTTGGTAACTTTGACTCAACAGTTACCGTTCCTATTGAAGGTAATTTTCGTCCTCTATTTATGTGTGATAAAAATCTTGGTATTGATGCCACAATTACCGATATATCTCTCCCCTAGTTAGTCGGATTTTTGACATGAGTCAATTATGGAATGAATGATAGAGTGGTCGGCGGGGTATCCCGCCGCCGACCTTCTTAACCCACCGTAGATGGGGTATCGCATACGTGATTTTGGTTTAACTTTTCAAAGAACGCTGTGATTTTTTAAATTGGTATGTGAGTTTTTTTCGTATAAAAGACTTGTTCTTAATGGAAGTGAATAAGTTTCACGAAAGAGCTTTATAAAAAATAAAAGCAAAATTGAAAAGTCTCAAAAAAAAGGATAGTATACTCTTTATTAACAAAAGAATAAACAATTAAATACAAGGAGAATTTTAATTATGCGTACACACAATTGTTTTCAGGTTTTGAAGCTGGCTTTATGCTGTTTGGTTTTTGCTGCGCCAGCGGGTGTTTTTGGGATGAAAGAAATTAATGTGCCAGATAATATTGGAAATGAGTCCGGTAAAAATTTTTATGTAGAGCATGATAAGGAGAGAAATCTTTGGTTTTGCATGGAACTTGTTACTAAAAACAATGTTGACTGGTGGGAAAAAAGATTAGCGCATGAGATTTTTATGCATGTTATGCCTCCTGATGAACTGATAAACCGGTTGAAGTACAACAATGAGCAGAAACGGAGGGCGTGGGAAAGTTTGCCTGAGTATAATAGAAGCTATCAACCTGAGCAACTATTATATCCCGATTTTTTTTATGGGTGTGATCCTTCGGTAGAGCCTACAGCCATGGGCCAAGATGAAATACTACTTAAGAATAGATATGTAGGATCTTGCTGTTCTTCTATGGTATATGGGCATCAATTTAGTGTATTATTCGACAAAATGTGTGATTACTATTATGGGGGTAATTTTTCATACAATGCTGATGCTATTGATATAAAGAAGAGGACGCCTTCTTATGAGGTAAGGAGTGGCTTAACAAATGCACTGAAAGCATTTTCTTATAGTCTTGAGCATTATACTGATGGTGGATCTGGAGCAACTTGGATAGCATATGTATCATCAAGGCCTGTAAATGGTCCATTATATTTAGAAAATGGTTTTGACATTACTTCTCACGATATTCAAATGGCGGTAACTGTACTAATTAGCGATCCTTTTTATACCACTATAGGAATATTTAGAAGCCCTATTTCTAAAGCTTTTAATACCATCAACGGAATTCCTGAGACCAAACATTTGGCCATGAAGCTTCAGCCTTTTGTTGCCCGTACTGTAGGATTGATTAGAAAAAGCGTTAATTATTTGGTATTTAGACCACTCAAATCTATGCGAGATATAATAAAATCAAGTGGGATACATTACACTGAAACATCCGAAGAGGTGGTTCAAGATACAGCGCTACCATGCATTCGCTTCTTTGCTGTGGAGCGATTTATCTATAACGAAAGTCGTAAGCACAACACAATGAATCACTGGGCAAATGTAGATGGCCGGACTATGGTTCCTGGAAAATTTTTCTTAATTGACAAAGCCCGAGATACAGCCTACAGGATAGGCGATCATCACTGGTTTAGCAGAAAGAATCCATATTGTGGTGATGAACCTTTAGATTCTATTCGCCAATGCCCTTTCATTACTATTGTTCGTACAGAACTTGCAGAATATTCTAACACAGAACATGCAGTGGAGCGGGATCATTCGTTGACCACTGCACATGCAGCTTCTCCGACTACAACAACAGTAACAAGCGTTAGTCCAAGGGTAAATGTAACAATTTCTCCGGTAACAGCAAGTAGTGCTGGTGAAAGTAAACCAGCGTCAGAGAATACAGCTCCCCCAAGTGGAAATGAGGTAAATTATCTTCCTTTTGCAAAGTGTCATACAACTTATAACTGGGCGCCTAGTTTCAACCCTACGATATGCGCAGAATCTCCGAGTATC
>JAJXWI010000033.1 GCA_021781705.1 bacterium
CATCCTGGAAAACATGGAAAGACTGTACTTCTGTAAAAATGCTTATAGCAGACTTAAGCCAGTTGTGGCTTTTACTTGATGAAAATGGCAAAAAAATAATATTTTGAGAATTATTCAGCAATCATTACTTAAAGAGCTTTATATATTTTATTAGCTAATCTCTTTAGCATCTTTACAATTTTCAGGATTTAGTAATATGACTTTATTCCAAGGGTGCTTAAAGTCCCACATTTTTTGTAATTGGTCAAAATCTCCATAATTAATATAATCAACAAATACTAACCACCATTCTTTATATTTATTTAGCTCTTCATATTTCTTTCGACTGTCTTCTCTTTTTTGAGTTTTTTCATCAATGTATAACTGCAAATGGTTATTTGTTTCTAATACTGGCCTGCATACAGTATCTCGATCAAAATATGATCCAGGTAAAAACGCATTGCTATATCTTCTAACACACGGGGTAAGGATAAAACGAAAAATTTCAGGTAAATGTCTTGCTTGTTTATATACATTTGCTATCCGTAATGAAGAAAGGATATAATTTTCTAATTCTGAGGGGGATGCAGTATTTAAATCAAAATATGATTCAGGTAAAAACGCATTGCTATCTCTTTTAAGAACAAAAGTAGGAATTTCAGTTCCGGCCAAATCTACATTTGTTAACCACCATGAATGGCTATTAGTTTCTAATACTGGCAGGTTAATATTTATGAAACTTCCAAGTAAAAATTTATGAGGAGGTCTTTCATTCCCTTAACAACAATTGACGTGTCGTTGGGGCTTAGAGGGCGTTTAAAATGATAACTAACGAAATATGATTTATCGTGATCCTCGCTTTTAATTTCAGAAAGCATTTTATCTATTTTGTCCCTCAAGGAGAATAGCAAATCCTCCAACCCTTTTTTTTGATAGCTTAGATTTAGCCTTCTTACCTCAACAGCAATTTCTCCGTTGATAGAAAAATCAGGGAAGCGGCTCTCCCCATTGGGCTCATAGGTGATATTATCAAATCCTTTGCTTATTAAATAATTATGTGCAATTCTTTCATCTTCGTTCATTCTAAAACACCTTTTGTCTTTATCATCAATACTTATAAGACTCCCTTATTTTAAAACGTTGGTCTCACTTAATTTATTATATTTGTAGAATTAATTTTTTCATTAATACCAGGCTAAATAAAAAAACACAAATATTGAGCTTTTTAAGCCTCCCAGAATGGTATACCATGTCTGTGGTATCTTCTGAAAATAATTTGATTCCAAGTTGCAATAAGGCTGTTTTCTGTTAAGATAATTGTCCACAAAATAATTTTAACGAAAACTGAGGAGTTAGGTCATCGAAGTTATGAAAATTACATATATTACACTCGCTTTGTCTTTACTGCTAGGCATGATTATGCCCAATGACTGTTATGCCGAAGAAGAAGCCAACCTGCCAAAACAGAATAATGCGTCTTCGGTAGAAATGGATGCGAATACACAGCCCGTGGAATTCATAACCAAAAAACAAAAACCGAATAACAAAAAAGATACCTACAAAGTAGAGGAATCTTCCGTTTTCGGATACGATTTTTTAAAAAATGGCGAAACTGACACTTTTCCGGAAGTATCAACTGGTATTCTTGCTGACTATATCCTAAAACCTCGTGACGAGATCTCCATAGATATATGGGGTGAGTTGGATCTGCATTACACACTTTCTCTCGACAAAGACATGAACATAATAATTCCGGAAGCTGGGCGTGTTTCCCTGGGCGGCCTTACCTATTTGGAAGCCAAAAATAAAATATTAAACCAGCTCGGTAAGACTTATGCCCTCTTTATTAACGCGGCTAACCCTGGGATAGGAAAAGCACCTGTTGATATTTCTCTGGCAAAAACTGCAGAAATAGTTGTTTTTGTTACTGGAGCTGTTCTAAAATCGGATAAAATTTCCTGTAAATCCTCAGAATCGTCACTGTTCAACTTAATTAAAAAGGCTGGCGGCGTTACTGATTATGGCTCTTTGAGGAACATAAAGCTCAGAAAAATCAATGGGAAAGAAATAAGTTTTGATGTGTACGATTTTCTAATCAAAGGAAAACTACCTCGAGAGGTAAAATATCTCAATGACGGAGACATTGTATATGTGCCTATGATCAACAGACAGGTTACTGTTATTGGTTCTGTTAAAAGACCTGGAGTGTTTGAGCTAGCCGCAAATGATAAGCTGGCAGATCTGATCGAGCTCGCCGGTGGTCTTATGCCTGATGCAATACCTGGATTAAAGATAACAAGGATTGTCAGGGGCAATGCAATCGGCAAAGTACTTGATGTCAATTTTAATAGTCAGGGAAATTTTGAATTGTGCGACGGAGATATTATCAGGGCGGTTGTAGATCAAAATAACAACACAACAGGAAGAGATACGATATCAATCTCAGGAACAGTAAGGTTTCCCGGAAAATATCGCTATGCTAATGGAGAAAAAATCACCGAGTTCCTTAAGAGGACTGGCGGGCTTGCTAAAGGCGCTTTTCCCGCAGGAGCTAAGCTCATCAGAAACGGTTCGCCTTGTATAATTAACCTTGACAAAGCCATAGAGTCTCCCGGAAGCGAATCAGATTTTGTTCTTTGTCCAAACGACAGTATTTCTATTCCGATATTTAGTAATTTCGTGACTATTCAGGGGGCTATTGAAAGTCCTACATCCATTCTACACCAAAAAGGCAAAGATGCCTATTACTATATTGAAAATGCCGGGGGCTATAAAAACAATGCAGACAAAGGCGACGTAAAAATAATAAAACCCAATGGTAGTATTGTTGACGCCTCTTCAGGTTCTTGGTTTACGTCCAATCCTGAAGTACCTGCAGGTTCAACAATAAATGTTCAGGAAAAATAAAAACAATGCATACAAATCATAACGAATATCAGAACTCTCAAAGTCGTTACGTCAATGATGAAGTATCGCTGCTCCCTTTTATTTTAATGCTGTTCAGATATAGGCGGTTGATTCTTATGTTTATGTTAGCAGGAGCCGTACTAGCTGGAGTTTATACGATATTCATGTACAAAAAAGTTTATAGTGCTAATTCTTTTATCCTTCTAAGACCACCAAGCAAGGTAATTAATATGGATCAAGATCCTATTATAGGCGACATTCTAAAAGATACGTATAAAGTCGTCTTACGAACAAACCACCTGTGTGAGAAAGTTATTTTGTCAAAATATGATTACACTACGGACGGTAAAAAAGAAAGCATCAATCTTTTGAAATATTACGATACTAATAGTATGAAAACCGTTGTAAAAATAATTAGAGACAACCTTAATTTAACTCTCGATAAAAACAGTCTTTTATTAACGCTTTCTTATATCGATAAAGATCCGGAAATGGCTGCTCAAATAGTCAATAATATTGTCAGAGAATTTGACAACTACTATAACACGCTGTTTTTCGCGGTGATCAATAGAAACCTTGAATTCGTTACTAAAGGAATTGAAAACGCAAAAAAGGAACTTGACGAAGCTAGGAGCAATCTCAGGACTTTCGTTGCAACCAACAAACAGTTAAAGATCGGAGCAAACCAGAAAAGCAAATATTCTGCTTGGTACTCGTCTCAACAGACTTTGCAGCAACTTGAAGAAAAGGCTGATGCAAAAACAAAAACATATAATAGCATGATGACAAACTATGAAAAACTGAAGTTTCAAGTAAGCGAAAACGCTTCGACAATAACTATTCTTGAAAAGGCAATACCGCCTCAATATCCGGTTCCACGCAAGGTCATAAAGGCTTCCTTAATCGGAGCTTTCTTTGGGGTGTTTGCAGCCTCAGTATACGTTTTTTTGATAAACCTTACAACACTTTTTAGCTTAAAAACTAACCCTTTGGAAACTGTTTTCGTGGAGTTAAAAAAAGATTTGAAAAAACTTAATATATTCAAGTTTTAGAGTTACCGACTGCAATAATAACTGTTTTCTTACGCCAGATATACGGAAATTGACGTATTCTTTTCCTTAAAGGACGTTTGATCATAAACCATAAACCATAAACCATAAACCATAAACCATAGTATGGTAATCTTTTAAAAATATACTAAAGTAAAGAGTTTATTTTTAAAAGATTTTTGTTTTGACAGGTACATTATTTTGGAGGAAAATATGGAAACTCAGCAAATCGCTCAACTTGACAAGCGCCTGCTCGACTTCATTAACGAATGGAAAGGGAAGAAGGGCAAGGAGATTATGATACTTCATAAGGTGCAGGAAATTTATGGATTTTTACTTAGAGCCTTAGCCATGGAGGTATCCAGGCTCATAGATCTGCCTCTTGCTAAAATTTATGGGATAATAACTTTTTACCATATTTTCAAACTAAAAAAACCCGGCAAATACCAAATATCAGTTTGCATGGGGACTGCTTGTTATTTGAAAGGTGGTAATGACATTATATCTGAATTGGAAAATATTCTTGGGATTGGAGTCAATTGTGTTACTGAGGATGGTAAGTTCTCTGTCGAAGTTGTTCGCTGTGTGGGCTGTTGCGGTCTTGCCCCTGTAATGATTATTCATGGTAAAACGTATGGTAATCTAAAAAAGGGTGATTTGCCGAAAATTTTAGGCGAATATGGAGAATCGGTTTTACTTGATAAGGAGAATCATGTATGAATAAAATGAAGAAGGGCGATCTTGCTGATTTCAGGCGTAATCATAAGTCAAGTCACAAGGGCGAAGTTGTTATAAGTATGGGCACATGCGGTATAGCCGCCGGCGGAGATTCTATCTATAAACTTTTTGAATCTGAAATGAAAGAAAAAGGCCTCGATAATATTCAGCTGAAAAAAACAGGATGTCTTGGAATGTGCTTTTGTGAGCCCAACCTCGTAGTAAAGCTAGATGGCATGCCTGATATTCTTTACGGTAATGTTGATGAAAAAACAGCGATACTGATAATGAATGAGCACCTTACCAAAAAACGCATAGTGAATTTCAATACGATATTTATGCCAACAGACGATATCGGTAAAAAAATTTTTAGAGATTGAGGAGTATCTGCTATTATGGATAATCAATATATTTTTGTCTGGGAGCCGGATCCGTCAAAGAGTAAAGCTGTTTATAATTATCTTGTAAAAAAGGTTAATGACAGAAATCTTGGAGATAAAGTAGAAGTATTTAAAAGCACCTATATTGGTCTGACAAGTTCTCGTCCGATAATCAGGATATTGCCGAATGATACTATCTATAAAGACTTTGAACAGGAAGATCTCGGAGAGATATTTGAAGCTATTTCTTCCGGAAGGAAAGTTAACAGGTTTTTATGTGAGTTTGAAAGTAAGATCGCTCCAGTCCCCGAAAAAGACAGTCATAGTAAACAGTTCAAAATAGTTTTGAGAAATGTCGGATATCTGGACCCTGAAAATATTGATGAGTATATACGCAGAGGTGGATATAAGGCGATGGAAAAGGCCATTTTTCAAATGAAGCCTGAAGAGATTATTAAAGAAGTTAAAGAATCTGGGTTAAGAGGGCGCGGAGGCGCAGGATTTTCTACAGGTCTAAAATGGGAATTAACTCGCGAAGAGCCTGGAGAAGAAAAATATGTAATCTGTAATGCGGATGAAGGCGATCCTGGCGCGTATATGGATAGAAGCGTACTTGAAGGCGATCCCCATTCTGTAATTGAAGGTATGATAATAGGCGGATTTGCTGTGGGGTGCAAAGAAGGCTTTATATATATTCGCGCTGAATATCCGCTTGCCATTGAACGCCTGGAAAAAGCTCTGGCTTCGGCAAGAGAATATGGCCTGCTCGGGAAAAATATATTGGGTTCGGATTTTAATTTTGACATTGAGCTCAGATGGGGCGCAGGCGCATTTGTATGCGGCGAAGAAACTGCACTTATGGCTTCTATAGAGGGCAGGCGAGGGAACCCAACGCCAAGGCCTCCATTTCCTTCTCAATCCGGTCTCTGGAAGAAGCCTACCTTTATAAACAACGTGGAAACTTGGGCCAACATAGCTCCGATAATTGAAAAAGGTTCTTCATGGTTTTCTTCAATCGGAGTAGGAAAATCCAAGGGTACAAAAGTCTTTGCAGTAACGGGAAAAGTTAAGAATCCAGGACTAATAGAAGTGCCAATGGGAACAACTCTGCGTGAAATTATTTATGATATAAGCGGAGGCATATTGGGCGATAAAAAATTTAAAGCGGTGCAAACAGGCGGTCCTGGCGGCGGTGTCATTCCGGAAAAGTTTTTAGACATGTCTGTTGACTATGAAACACTGCAGTCTATCGGATCTATGATGGGATCGGGCGGGCTTATTGTTATGGACGAAGATGATTGCATGGTTGATGTTAATAAATTTTATCTTCAATTTTCTGTAGATGAATCATGCGGAAAATGTTCACCTTGCCGAATAGGCGGAAAACAATTGTTGGATACAATTAGCAAAATTACTGCAGGAAATGGAGATATGAAGGATGTTCAAAAAATCCGCAATATCAGTATGGCCATGCAGAAAGCTTCTCTCTGCGCACTAGGTCAGACTACACCAAATCCGGTACTGTCAGCTTTGCAGTATTTTGAAAATGAGTATATCGAACACATAACCCATAAAAAGTGTTTGACGGGAAAATGCCGAGACCTTGTTCAGTACTCAATCATTCCGGAAAAATGCATAGGTTGCGGAGTATGCGCTATGAAATGTCCGGTAAAATGCATTTCTGGCGAAAAGAAGAAGCCTCATCTCATCGACGGCAATAAGTGCGTTAAGTGTGGGGAGTGTTTTGCTTCCTGTAAATTCAGCGCCATTAAACGCAGTTAATTTAGGAGTTATGATATGACACAAAATATAACAGATATAATGGTTGACATAAAGATAAATGGCAAGGATTATCATGTCAGTTCAAAATTTACGATATTGGAAGCTTCGAAACTGGCGCATGTGAAAATCCCAACGCTATGCAAACATGAGGATTTGCCGCCGACTGCTAATTGCGGAATTTGCGTTGTAAAAGTCAAAGGAAACAGAAAACTTATACGGGCTTGCTGCACTTATGTTGAGGATGGTATGGATATTACCACTCATGACGGGGAGCTATATGAAGTCAGGAAGAATGTTCTTGAACTTATTCTTTCTACTCACCCGTTCTATTGCTTTACATGTTTAAGGAATGGAAACTGCGAACTTCAGAAACTTGCCGAAGAATTCGGGATAAGGTCTGTGCCTTACAATCCTCTGGTAAAAGGAAATAAGCCCGACACTTCCACTAAGGCTGTAGTTATGGATTCTCAAAAATGCATAGGGTGCGGCAGGTGTGTAGAAGTTTGCCAGGAAATTCAACAAGTTCACGCCCTCGAATTTTTAGATAGAGGCTTCAATTCAAGAATAGCTCCGGCCGGAGATATTCAACTTGCAGAAAGTCCGTGTATTAAATGCGGACAGTGCTCGGCTCATTGCCCTGTCGGCGCAATCGTTGAATTCAGCCAGGCAAACCAGGTATGGTTGACTCTGAGAGACGAAGCTGTATATCCTGTGGTACAGATAGCTCCTGCAGTAAGAGTGGCATTAGGTGAAGGTTTTGGTCTTGAACCTGGCGAAATCCTTACGGAAAAGATGTATGCGTTTTTTAGAAGAATTGGATTTAAAGCCATATTCGATACAAATTTTGGAGCAGATCTTACCATTATGGAGGAAGGTTCTGAATTTTTAGAAAGATTCTTGCATGGTAAAGGAAATTTGCCGCTAATCACGAGTTGCTGCCCCGCTTGGGTAGACTTCCTTGAAAAATATTATCCTGATTTGATAGAATATTTTTCTACGGCCAAATCTCCACATGAAATGGTTGGCGCAATGACAAAGACATACTATGCACAAAAAATGGGAATTGATCCTTCAAAGATATTCATGCTTTCGGTTATGCCCTGTACCGCTAAAAAGTATGAAATAGCAAGAACTTCTGATATGAAATCCAGCGGTTATCAAGATGTGGATGTATCTATCACAACTCGCGAATTGGTCAGGATGATTAAGACTAGTGGCGTAGATATACTTCAGCTTGAAGGTGAAAAGGCTGATAGTATTCTTGGCTCATACACAGGGGCAGGAACAATCTTTGGAGCTACTGGCGGAGTTATGGAGGCGGCTATCAGAACTGCTTATGCACTTGTTACTGGAAAAGCCCTTGAGAACATAGAGATAGAGGCTGTTCGCGGTTTAAAAGGTGTGAAGAGAGCAGAAATTGATATGAACGGTAAAAAAGTAAGGATTGCTGTGGCGCACGGTATCGGAAATGTACGGGCTGTGTGCGAAGAGCTCAGGGATTGTAAGAAAACAGGCAAGCCTATGCCATACGATTTTATTGAAGTTATGGCGTGCGAAGGCGGTTGCATTGCCGGGGGAGGGCAGCCTTACCAGGTAACCAATAAAATAAGAACGAAACGCTCAAAAGGGTTGTACAATGATGACAAACAAAGCACTTTCAGATGTTCTCATGAAAATAAAGAAGTTCAGAAACTTTACGAAGAATTCCTGGGAAAACCTTTGAGTCAAAAATCGCATCAGTATCTGCATACAAAATATGTACCGCGTCCACTTTACTATAAATAAATAGTTTAACAGTTTTGAAAAAAATGGCCGCAACAATAATAGGAAGTATACATGCGATTGCCAAACAAAGAAGAATTGCAGGGAATTGCTGAAAAATACATTCCCAGTTTGAAAGAGATATACACAAGAATCCTGAACTTGGCTTTCAGGAATTTAAAACATCTCAATATGTAAGGGATGTTTTAAAAACTCTGCCTGTTGAGATTCTGCCTCGTTTAATGGAAACGGATGTGGTATCATTTCTGAACAAGGACAGGTTTGGCAAAAACATAACACTGAGAGCTGACATGGAGCTTTGCCGATTAATGAGTGCACGGTGCTGCCTCATCAGTCTTCCAATGATGGTGTAATGCATGTAGACATGACGGACACACTGCTATGCTCCTTGGTGCTGCCATGGGGCTCGCTGAATTTAAAGATGATATAAAAGGACCAGTCAGATTTGTTTTTCAGCGTGCCGAAGAAATTTTATGTGGCGGTAAAAAACTAGTTGAAGCCAGAGTTCTTAGAAACCCTGAGCCGAATATGGTATTTGGCTTTCACGGAACGGGCTCAATGGAGGACTGTTTTTCTCCAATTGGGGCTTGGTGAAAATTGCCCTGGACTGCATCCTGAAAAAATTGACTTTAACGATGAGGTAATCAAAGACGGAGTGACTATGTTTGCTGCTCTTTGCCTCGAATACCTGCGTTAAATAACTAGCCTGATGTGTTTGATATTTTATTCCGAAATACATGAAAAGGCTATGCGCGGTCAAATAATAAAAAAGTCTTGGAAAGGTTTTACCGAGGACAAGACTCTTTACAGCGGTTTGCTTACTTCATTGATTTTCTCTTCCACATAAAGACACCACTTATCAATTTCTTCCCTTGTAATGTCAGGCGGTATTTTTATGCTTTGACCTACAGAGAGTTCTGCAGTGCTAAACGGTTTAGGTATGCGATACTTGCACCAGTTATTCATTTCCCAGTATTTTGAATAATTAACGCCCATAGGCAATATCGGATATCCTGTTATAGATGCGAGTATTACCGGTCCCTGATGACATTTATATCTGGGCCCCCTCGGACCATCAGGAGCAATATCTATATTGTATCCTTTTTTAAGCAGCTCTATCGCTTCCATAACCGCACCTGCTGCTCTCTTGGATGAAGACCCCCGCAAATAATTGACACCAAATTGTTTTACCATGCTTGCCATATGCTGCCCATCTCTAGAAAGACTCATCAATGCATATGTACTCTCTAAAATGTTTCTCTCGAACATCTGTATATACAAAAAAGATCTGTTATGCCAATGTACGGTAATGTAAGGCAATTTACTAATGTCTACATTCCCGTAAGGATCAGTTATTTTTCTTCTATAAAACAAAATTCTTATCAGCCTCAGAAATAAAGCGGCAATAAAATAAAACCAATTCGGAAGCTTTTTGATTTTCATAAACTACACCTGTCAATGCCGGAACATTTAAAACAAAAAATTAAATCGAATATACTTAATGCTTTCAATATATCCGAACTATGCTATTTTACCTGCCTTATTTACAAAATTCATTTTAACTTAAGCATTACTTTTAGGAGAGAAAATGTTAGCGATATTTATTTCTTTAGGCATCGGCGGCTTTCTGGGAATTATGATGTTTTATTTCAATTTTGATATTAGCTGGTGCATGACTGTCGGATTTTTAGGGTTCATCGCGACTCAAATACTCACAGGGCTTTTAATAAGAAAGCTTGTCAAAAAACTAACTGACAATATACAGAATATAATAGCAGGCGGGCAACAGAAACTTAATAAGAAAATTCAATTTTTCCAAACTAGACCGCAAGGTGGAGTCAAGACAATGCAAAAACTCCTGGAAAAGGATCAGCATGTCTTTATCAGGCAGGCAATAGAAGCTACCAGAGCCTTTGAAAAACTATACTCATGGAACCTGCTCCTTAAAAAACAGGTAAACACCATGAGAATGCAGTTTTATTACCAACTCAGAGAATTTGAAAAGGTAGATGCGCTTATCCCTAAAGCCATGTATGTAGACCATATGTCAGTAGCTATGAAAATGGCAAGGCTTTATAAAAATGAAGACGAATCCTATAAAAAACTTTTCTACAAGAAGATTAAAAAAATCAAAAATGAAGATGCTGTGATTCTTTACGCTCTGTATTCGTGGATACTCGTTAAAAAAGAAAAAATTGAAGAAGCCATAAAAGTTCTTCAACAAGGTAAAGAAAAAACAAAAAATGAAGTTCTTGAAAAGAATTGGGAAAGCCTTGTAAACAGTAAAGATAAGAAATTTTCCAATGCCGATCTCGGAGATATGTGGTATGCTCTCTATCTTGAGGAAGTTAAGGTACCAAAACCAAAGCAACAGCTCATGCGCGGCCCTTACAGATAATTTGTATTAAATTATTTTCGAACTAACATGTTACAAATTGCGAAATTTCTGTTCCATAATGGAGTCGAAATGAGCGCCGTTTCTTACTGCAATTTTATACCACTTTTCTGCCTCCTGAAGCTTAGGAGGAGAACAGGCAACAAGCAACTCCGCCAGTTTATAAGCCACCTCCGGAGAATGCAAATACTGTTCTAGTGTTTTGCCGGAAACTTTTGCTTTTCTATATTCTAAAGCTATGCCTATACAAAAAGCTTCAAGAAGTTTTCCCAACTCCGTTTTGTTCCCTTCGATGTCGGTGGCTTCCGCAAATTCCGCAAAAGCTTTGTGAGGTTCATTTATATTAAGAAAACAAACCCCAAGAGAAACAGATACCTCAGAGTTCTCTGCCTTTATATATTTTGCATCGGTAAAATATCTTATGGCATTAGCATAATCTCCGCAGCTCATAGCGAGAATGCCTGTATTTTTCTGTAACGTATAATTGTCTGTGACAATATCAGCAGCTTTTGACAGATATCTATAGGCTAAAATATTATTATTATTTTTTATAGATTGACTGGCTGACGAGATAAGTTTAAAAACTCTTTTCTTGTCCTCTAAAGAAAGAGCGATATTAGAATTTTTCTCGTTAAAATTTCTAACCTTTTGTCTTTTTGTAACTTTTGCCAATTTTTTTGAAAGTTCTATATTCTTTTGCGTTAAATCTCTGATTTTAGCAGCTGTATAGTCAACGACCGTACTACTGGTAGATGCAATATTTATCTCAGAGAACTGTCTTTTCGACACAGAAGCCTCATCTGTCATTTTCTTTACTTTTGCCAGTTTATCCGATTCAGAAACAACAGACTCCATTCTGTGTAATAATTCAGATTTATCTTTCTTTAAAGATTCAACAACAGAAAGGGAATTTTCGAGATTGCTTCTCAACAACACCTGAGAGGTTGCACTATCTGCTATTTGTTGTTTAAATCCGTCTATTTCTTTAGTTAACCCTTTGATAATTTCAGTTTTTTCTGATGCTTCTCTTTGAAGCGCAGCTGTTTTGTTTTTTTCATTGAGAAGCCTTTCCTGAAAATCCCTATTAATGCTTTCAAGATTTTTTGCTCGAATCTCAGACTCTTTCAAATCATTCTTTACTGATGTGAATTGCTTGTTCAGACTCTGGAAACTCTTTTCTATATTCATATTTTTATTTAAAATCTTTTCATATTCTATTTGTATTGAAACTACATTCTTCTCAGATTTTGAAAGAGACTCATTTAGTTTATTTACTTTATTTGTCACTCCTTCTATCTGCCTGCTTGAGCTTACAATATCAAGCTCTTTCCCACGTGTGCCTTGATTTCCTGACAACAATGATTTCTCTAATTTCTGTTTCTGAAGTTTAATTTCACTATTTTCTGCACTGATTTCATTTAATTGGGTAAGCAGATCTTTCATTTTTCCATGCAGTGAAGTTCTTTCTTGCATAACACTAGATAGTTCACTTTTTGCACCATCCAAGTCTTTCATTATTCTCTGATTATTTGAAATCATATCTGCATTGATTGTTTGGATTTTGTCCAATTTTGAAAGCAACCCTTTGTTGTATCCATTTAACTTTTCATATTTATCATTAATTTGCACTAAATTCTTCTGGTTCTCCAAAAGCTGTTCCTTAAGTTTCTGCGGCAAATCATTTTCAATGGTTGTTAGAAAATCGGTTTTATTAAACGACTTAACAAGTTCCGTTATTCTGCTTTCACTATTCTCGCCTTTACTCTCCATTACCTTGAGAATATAATTAATAGCAGCATTTTGACTTTCGCAAAGAAGTTGTTTTTTACGACATTCTCCTACAGTCCTATTAGCTTCTTCCAGTTTTTCGGATAATGCTTTATTCTTGGACAAATATAGTTCTTCTCTTGCCTTGTACTCTGATATTTTCTTAGCCGAAGCTGCTAATTTGTCATTAAGCTCTTCTAATCCAGCACCATTTTTCGCCGAAACTTTTTTAAACGCATTAAGTTCTGTAGTCAGATTAGTTACTTTCCGGTTGTTACTCGATATTTTTCCAGCCATTTCATCTATATTCTTATTTGCCTGAACAAGCTGGTCTTCCAGCGCGATTTTTCGAGCACCTAATTTTGATATAGTCTCATCCTTTTTCTTTGACTCGGCAGTTAATGAATTAATTTTTTTCTGTAATTTACTAACCGTTTCCATATTCCTATCGGCACTGGCCTTGGCCTCTGTTAACATTGCTAGACTTTTGTCAAACTGTTTATTTGCAGCTTCAACCTTATTTTTATACTCAAACAGTTGTTTTTCCAATTCTTTAACTCTAGCCTGTTCTGCTACGCTAAAGTCCTTATATTTTGCAGCTCTTTCTCTGGCTTTATCGAGTAAATTATTAAGTTCAGCGTTTTTCCCCTTTGAACTGTTTTCGACATTCTTTAATTCAGCAGTAAGTTCGTTTACCTTTGCCTGAGAGTCCAATAATTTCTTTTCAAATTCACCTGAACTATTCAAAGCTGATTTATATTTCCCTTCAAGCTCTGCTAATCCGACATTAGCCATTTCCAATTTAATATTTGAACCATTCAAGTTCTGAGCAGTCCTAGTTAGTTCTTCATTTCTGTTTTTATTATCTGTTGTTATTTTCTCCAACTTACTTTTCATTGCCGACAGATCATTGCGCTGACGACTGTTTTCAGAAGTAAAAGACATCTTATCCTGTTCGCTTTTTTGCAATTGGGCTAAGAGATTCTCTGTCTTTTCAGAATTCTCGATCTCCTTTTTCTTTAAATCAGCGATAGATTTTTGAGCCTGATTTAAAACTGAATTCATCCTGCTATTTGCTTCTTTTTGGGACTGCAGCAATCGGTCTCTCTCAGATATTCCATTTAAAAGCTCACTAACTCTCGCTGATGTCGTAACTCTTTCCTTTTCCAGCTCATTTAATCTGCTCGTTGCGGATGCCAGTTTGACTCTAATATCTTTATTAAAAACTTCTTTTTCGCAGTTATTTGCACTTTCCTTGTTCAGACTCAAAGATAAAGTCTTAACCTTTTTTAGTTGATCTTCCTGCCGCTGTTCTAAATCCTTAATCTTCTCCTCGGCCCCCTTCAAATTATTAATCAATTCAAAATTATCAGCAGTCAATTGAAAAGCCTTACCCCCATTTTTCCTGCCTTCTTCTATTATTGAGTTAAGCCTGGCTATTTGTGATTCATAATCCTTTTTTGATTTGTTAAATTGCGCAGAATGTTCTACCATCTGTTGTGTCAGAATATCTCTTTCACGTTTAGATTCTCCAAGAGAAACTGAAAAACTATCTATCCTGCCCAATAAATCACAGATTCGCTTTTCTTGCTCCTTATTGAGTGTTTCTTGAGATTTTACCTTTGCCACAGCTTCGGCATATTTATTTTCTAGTAATTTTCTGCTATTCTGAAATTCATTAAGTGTTTTTTGAAGGTTTTTATAATCGTCCTGATATTTTGCCGCGACGCTGTTTTGGGTCGAGATTTTTTCTTCGGAAGCCGCAAGCTCGCGTAAAAACTCGACAAGTTTCGGGTTTAATCCTTCACTGTCTGAGTTTGAGCCGCCATTTCCTTTATTCACTGCTTCAAGCTGTTTCTGCAGAGAATCTATCAATGAAGATTGCTCACCTCTTACCTTTTCCATTTCATTAATTTTCGAGTTTAAAGAAATGTTCTTTTCTTCGGAAAGAGAAATAAGATAGTTAGAGTGCTGCCCTTTATTATCAGCTTCTTTCAGATTATCTGTAAGAGCCTTAATTTTCTCAAATAATCCTTTTTTATCTTTTTCCAGAGATGAAATCCTATTGCCCGCATCAAGAGTAGCATTTTTAAGCCCCTGATTTTCTCGTCTTAGAGAATCTAGCTTTTTTTGATAATCAGCTAAAGAGTCTGTAAGTTTTTTTGCTTCTTCTTGACTATTCTTAAGCTCCGTTTCACTAGATGCAACTTTCTGTTCATAGTCAGTTATCTTTTTATTCAACTCGCTTTTCTCTCTGGAAAAATTCTTGGATTTTTCGTCTAGAGAATTGAGTTGCTTTTTCAGTCGTTCTATTTCCTGATTGTTTATGTCTCGATGCCTCCTAAGTCTGGACAATTCACTATTAGTTTCGGCAAGCTTTTTGAGAACATCATTCCCGGCTTTCTGAAATTCTTCATTTTCCTTATTTCTCTTTTTGAGTTCGTTTAAAAGATCCTGTAATTTTTCAGTATCATGCTTTTCATGCTGTTCGTATTCTCTATTTTTCTCTATCGAATCAGCCAGAAGTTTTTCAACTTCTTTTTTTTCTCTCTCCTTGGAATCAATGATTTTTGACAATTTATTTACGGAGTCAAGAACTGAATTCATGTTGGCCTTTTCACTATTAGAAGCTTCTTTTAGCTCATTCAACTTCTTGTCCGCTTCAACTAAACTCTTATCTTTTTCTTTGCTTTCGTTTTTTATTTGTTCTGCTAACTTCTCTTGATTCCTATATTTTTCCATCAAATTATTATATTTGTCTAGATGTGCTTCATGCTCTTTTTTTAGGCTAGCGAGTTTAGAATTAGAATCGTGTATGGAGCTCTCCAGCTGATCCTTAATTCTTTCATACTCCTGATTTTTAATATTACTTAATCTCAATTGATCACTGAGATTGGACGCGTCTTTTGCTTGAGAAGAATTCGTTTTTCTTAATCCGTCAATCATAGTTTCGGCATTAAGAAGCTCTTGCTGTATTTTGTTATTGTCTCTATGAAGATTGGCATAGTTTTCTTCTGAAGACTTCATTTTGTTTAAAAGCTCATTGAGTTTTCGCTCCTTCTCTGTATTCGAATCTTCCATTTCTTTAAGCTTCCGACTAGTTTCGCTTAAGTCAGCGACTTTCTGAGCATGATTGCTTTCGCTTTCTAAACTGCCGGAAACATCGCTCTGAATAAGCCTGACTTGTTCTTTTTCCAGCATCTCTTTTGCCTCACGGATCGAAGCCATCTGACTTTTTGTTTCCTCGGCCTGCAACTGGTAATTCTGTATCTGTTCTGACAATTGTTTCTTTTCCTGCTCCAAATCCAGATTCCTGCTTTGAACTGCTTCCAAATTTCCCTGTTTATTTTCGAGATCCTTATATTTATCTGTGAGCAGGGTATATTCCTCTTTGCTTTCGGCCAACTTAGCCGCCATTTCAGTTATTTTTTTTGAATATTCCGACTCCCTTGCTTCATTTTCATTTAGTACTTTTCTCAAGGTTTCGATCTCTTCACCGACAGTAGAATATCTGCTCTGTAAAGAAGATATTGTTTTAGAGGCTTCTCCTTGAACTTCTTTCATTTTATTAAGCTCGTAAGAATAGGAATCTTTGATGCCGTTAAGCCTGTCAATTTCTTTTTGAAAATCCTGTACTCGCTTCTTAAGGCCGCTATTTTCCTTCGATAACTGAACAACTGCACCGTTACTGTTGTTTTCTATGATTGATTTTAAACTGCACCCGCTTTGATGCTCTTCATGAAGGTTTATCTTCGCCTCAGATAACTTTCCTGCCAGATTATTTTTTTCAACCGTAAGCCGCTTGATTTCATCAGACAACGACTCTACCCGTTTTGACGCTTGCGAGTAATTGGATTCTCTATTCCTGAATTTTTCATCTTCAACTTTCAAGCGATAGTCAATATCCGCCTTTTGAACTGCCATGTCGCTATATTTCTTCTTAAACTCATTGCGTTCATTTTCTATTTTTTGCTTCTCCTGTAACACGCTTTCAAGCTTTTTCCGTTGATGTTCCATGTCATTTCTTAATGTTTCTATCAGATTAGAGTTCTCAATTGTTCCATTTCCCAATCCCTCATTAACTAGAGAGTATTTTTTTTCCAACTCTATCTTCTCTTTCATTACCTGTTTGAGCTTTTCAGTTGCTTCATTAATTTTTAAAAATTCTCCCTGATTCTTTTCTGTACGGCTCAATGCGTCTTTCAGCTTAGTCTGTTCGTTTGTCAGCTTATCTTGATAGTCAGCGAGTCTGGTTTGTAGTTCGATGTTTTCTTTGACCAGGTCATCAGAAGATTTGTCCATATTACCGCGAATCAGCTTATTCTTTATAATAGCTTCTTTTTCCTCGCAATGAGTTATCCGGTAAGAAACAAGTTCAGAATTCCAGTCTGGATATGCGCAATTAAGATCGTTAAACTTTTTTAGAGCTTTTTGGTAATAAACGAAGGATGAAGAATAATCTTCGGAGTTGTAATATTGTTCCGCTTTTTCGTACAGGGAGTATGCTGTCAACCAGATATCGCCTGCATCTTTATCGTCAGCAGCAATTGTCACCACTAACAGCGTAAAAGAAAAAGTAATAATAAAAAAGACTTTAAAAATTTTCATCCTTCCCAAAACGTAACATCATTAGTTTTAACAAATCCGGTTAATTGCAAAAATTCGTCTTAAGGTATAATTTTAACACAAAACCGTTAAATCAGAATATATAAAACCATTAAACCAAGATAATTGTTATGAAAAAGATAGGATATATCGGCTACGGACATATGCCCCAGTCTATGAATAATGTTTTTCTCAAGAAAAATGTGTTTCAAAAGGAACAAATTATTATATCGGAAACACCTGAAGTTGTGGAAAGATTAAAATTGCAAAAAAGGCTGGCGGGTATTAAAATTATTTCAGACAATAACTTTGCGGTAAAAAACAGCGACATATTATTTCTCTGCGTAAAACCTCTTAGTGTTCCAAAAATCTTATCAGAAATTAAAGATTCGCTTTCTGAAAAACAACATCTAGTATCCATAGCTGCCTGCCTGAAAATAGAAGAAATAGAAAGATTTTTTAGAGGAAAAATAACAAGAACATTACCTACGGTAACTTCCGAAACAGGTTATGGAATAACTTTTTTTACACACAACAGCAACGTATCTTCAAGCGAAAAAGCATATCTGGAAAAGATTCTTTCCGCACTGGGTTCTTTGCAGGAAATAAAAGAAGAAGACTACAAGTTTGCCGTAAATCTGACAAGCAGTGCTCCGGGCATTATAGCTGGCATATTTGATATGTACACATCATCTGCCATTAGAAATTCAGGCATAGATCGAAGCGAGGCTTGCAATATGATAGTTAAAACTGTTATTGGTACAATGAAAGCTATTTCTGACAACAATATTTCTTTTGCACAACTCACTGAAAAAGTGGCAACCAAAGGCGGAATAACTGAGTCTGCTCTGAATGTGTTGAAAGAAAAACTTCCTGAAGCTTTTGATAAGGCAATAGAAGCTTCAATCAAAAAAAACAATGACGTCGAGCGTCTGATCACAGAAGAAGTAAAAAAACAGATATTTTAACTGATAGTTGTCAGTCTATATCTAATCGCTATAAAGTAAGAAAGGGCAGAAATTTTCCGCCCTTAAATTTACTAGAGATTAATTTCTAGCAACTGTCAATATATCGATATTTTAATAAACAGATCCTGCCACTTCGCTTATGGTAGGAGTGATTATCCATGTAATTACAGGAATGACATACCAATAGCGAGTAGTATTAGAGTAAACTACATCAACTTTAGAACCGTTAAGTCTCTTGGCTTCCTTATTAAATTCATTAAATGCATTATTCAGAGAGCCATCTCCCATTATAGGATATAGGCAAGCCAGATGATAACCTATTGTATGCGTGTGTACATATGCAATAGCCTTGCCGTGTTCAGACCCCATTCCCTTATAATTGCAGTCAATGTTAGTTGTTCCGCAGCCGGCTAAAAAAGCCATTGACGCCACTGAAAATGCAAGCAAAATAATTTTTTTCATTTTTCTCCTTAGATTTTTACTTATTTACTTTTTGTTAGTGTTTTACAACTATTTTCCATTAGAGACATATATAGCCAAACAGGGAAAAAATCGAACCATTTTATTATAAAAATTGTTAACTTTTTATTAAATTTTAAAAAAATAAGTGGTGGTTGTTGTATGTTTATTAATTCCTTATACAATTTTGGCTAGGGTAGTTATTGATTAGGTTGTCAAAAAAAACAAAAAAGAAAGGGTGTAAAAATGAAAAAATTAATGTTAATCGCAGCAGCAGTGGCGGCTCTGGCTCTTATACAGGGATGCGCGTCTACTCAAGTTGCAAAAGACAAGGATTTGAGCGGGGAAAATATCAATGGCTCCGGTACAAATGTAGCCCATATTTATGGCACAAACTGGGGGCTCTATTGCCTCTCAATTCCATTGATTTCAGGTAGCACAGACAAGAATGGAACTATTGCATGGGGACAAGACACAGTTAATGTACCATCAGTTGTAAAAATGGTAACAGAGAAAGCCAAAAATTTAGGTGGAACGTCTACTTTGGATCTACAATCCAGCACTTCCAGCTTCTGGATATTTCCGACATTTGTACTCTTCATAAAAGGAGTTGAAGTATCAGGGAATGCCATTAAGTAATCCTTAGATGAATAAATTACCCCAAAAAGAGCGCTTCGGCGCTCTTTTTTTGTATTGAGCTCTGCTCATGGTACAATATGGATATGTTGAAACCAATAGAGGATAGTTGGTTAAGAAAATATGTTTTAACTGAGTTAGTGTTCGCGAATGGCTCTCTTCATTGCCATGGAGTCTTCTTTTTTGCGCAGGGATTCTCTTTTGTCGCCTTTAGTTTTTCCCTTGCCTATGCCTAGTTCCACTTTGATTTTGCCTTTCCTGAGGTAGAACTTCAGGGGAATAAGTGAAAGTCCTTTTTCTCTTGTTTGTTGGAAGAGTTTCAGTATTTCTCGTTTGTGCAGAAGCAAACGGCGCGGCCGTTTGGGATCATGATTGTAGATATTCCCATGGTCATAGGGGGATATGTGCACATTGTACAAAAACATCTGACCATTTTCGACTTTAGCGAAAGTGTCAGCCATTGATATATTTCTGGCTTTGCAGCTCTTTACTTCTGTGCCTTTCAACTCTATTCCGGCTTCGATTCTGTCTATGATTTCATAATCGTGCCAGGCTTTTTTATTTTGTATAAGTACAGGATTTTCCGGTTCTTTTCTCATGATTTATTAGACTGTAGACCGCAGACTTATAGACGGTTAAGACCCTTATGTTATATCTTTGACTAAAATGTTGGGTTTAAAATTATTTATAATTTTTTCGAAAAATAATATACTAACCCCACGCCATAAAAATAATTGAGTCTGCCAACTTTACCAGCTAATTGTGCAACTTTACAAAAATATCGAAAATTCAAACGGGTTTAGCCTGTTCGAAAATTTAATTCTTTGTGACTTTTTGTCTTTCTGCTACAGTAAATGCAAGTCATGAAGTTTGTAAGGGGGTGCTGTTTCTCTGCCAGGAAGCGAAAACTATTTTCCGGGTAAAGGATTCTGCAAAACTTCGACTAATTCTGAAATTGTTAAATATTTTATGAAAATGGTTCTATGGAAATAAAAAAACAATACATCTTCACTTTTAATCCATTAGAGAAAAAAGACCTGCAATTATTTTTTTCGTGGGTTAAAAAGCCGCTTGGATATATTCAATAATTATCTTGCAGATAAGGCTGACGATGGCTGGTTGATGAAAGAGCATGGACAACCAGCTGGAACTGTTAGAACGGATATCATTATCGGTGAGACTAAATATACGGGCAGGGGGCTTGGAGCTATGCTTGTTAAGAAAATTGCAGAAAAAATCTTTAAAGAAATCAAAGCCCCCAAAATCATAATCGATCCTGATCCAACAAATATGGCGGCTACTCGCTGTTATGAAAAGTGTGGGTTTAGACGAGTGCGACAGACAGGCTCGCCATCGTTTTTTGACGCCTCTCCCGGCAAGTTGCTTTTGATCGAACTGAAAAGATAAAATTGTTCCAATCTACACTGTTTTTCTAATCTCTAACACTCGTGGTGTGAATTAAAGAGGTACTCTATTTTGTTATATATTAATGATTTGATATATTGAATTTTATCCTATGTAAATTGATATTCTTATATATGGACAGTTTTTGATTTACCCACTAAAAATGGAGAGAGAAAAATGAGAATGTTGAGTTTTAAGGCTGCAATCGTTTTTGTAAGTTTGCTGGTTTCTATTTGTGTATCTGCCGGAGAACTTAAGTGGATGGATAATTTCGAGAAGGCGAAGGCTGTGGCAGATAAAGATGAGAAATATATTCTTGCGGATTTTTCAGGCTCTGACTGGTGTGGATGGTGCATTAAACTTGATAAGGAGGTTTTCAACACTCCTGAATTTAAAAAATATGCTGATGAAAATCTAGTTCTTTTCATGGCTGACTTTCCAAAATCCAAAGAGCAGCCCATTTCAACGAAGGATCAGAATGTACGATTGATGGATGAGTATCAAGTTTTAGGTTTTCCGACTGTTCTTTTATTGACAAGTAATGGAGACGTTATTTTTACTACTGGTTATCAAGAAGGCGGGCCAAAGCCTTATATTGAATCTCTCAAGAAGGCTATAGATAAATATAACGTCAAAAAGCCTTCAGAGGAAATAAGCAAGACCAGCATAACACCTAAAGCAAGCAAGTAATAACAAACAAGTGAGTATTCAGGTTGTTTACCTGTAAGAAGGAAAAATATGGGAAAAGATAATTTTTATGTAACAACGCCGATTTACTATGTTAATGGCAATCCGCATATAGGGCATGCTTATACTACCATACTGGCGGATGTACTTACTCGTTATCATAGGCTACTGGGCGTGGAATCTTACTTTCTTACGGGAACAGATGAACATGGTTCAAAGATTCAGGAAGCCGCGGAGAAGAGTGGTATTACACCGAAAGAACAGTGTGATATTACATTTTCCAGATTTGTAGAGCTCTGGGAAAAACTGGAAATTACGAATGATGATTTTATCAGAACGACAGAGGATAGGCATAAGATAGTAGTACAGAAAATATTGCAGGATTTGTTTGACAGAGACTTAATATACAAATCTGAATACAAAGGCTGGTATTGCCTTCCATGTGAAAGGTTCTTCCTGGAGAAAGACCTTATTGATGGTAAGTTATGTCCGGAATGCAAAAGACCGGTAAAGGAACTTGTAGAGTCAAATTATTTTTTCCGGATGAGCAATTATCAGGATTGGCTGATTAATTACATTAAGGAACATTCTGATTTTATTCTGCCCGCGTTTCGTGCCAATGAAACTCTTGGGTTTCTGCGTCAACCCCTCTCTGATTTATGTATTTCCAGACCGAAATTCAGGCTTTCCTGGGGTATAGAGCTGCCGTTTGATAATGATTACGTTTGCTATGTATGGTTTGACGCCCTCGTGAATTATATTTCGGCTATTGGTTATCTTTCAGATGAAAAAAAGTTTAAGAAATGGTGGCCTGCTTCTTACCATCTTATGGCCAAAGACATTTTAACTACGCACACTGTTTACTGGCCCACAATGCTTAAAGCTATTGGGCTGGAAATGCCAAAAACCATTTTTGCTCATGGCTGGTGGCTTACCGATAGCGAAAAAATGAGCAAGTCGCTTGGGAATGTGGTTGACCCAATGTCCATGTCAGAGCGGTACGGCGTTGATGCTTTTAGATATTTTCTTTTAGCAGAAATGGCACTGGGCCAGGACGCGTCATTTACTGAATCCGGTTTTATTCAGCGGTATAATGCCGATCTTGCGAATGATCTTGGCAATTTTCTTAACAGAGTTACGAAGTTCATACTTAAACAGGAAAATCCCGTTATCCCAAAACCAGGAGAAGAAAATGGAGATGATAAAGAATTTATAAAAGAAGTTCTTAATGCTGTTAATGTCATGGAAAGTTCCATAGTAAATATGAGGCTTGATAAGGGGATAGAAGCTGTTTTGGGGGCTGTGCGGGCAGGGAACCGGTACATGGAGAAAACCGCACCATGGAAACTGGCAAAAGAAGGAAATACAGAAAGGCTCAATAGTGTACTTTACAATGCGGCTGAAGCTCTGAGAATTATTTCAGGGTTGCTTTATCCTGTCATTCCAGAAAAAGCAAATGTTATAAGAAAATCATTAGGTATAAGTGATGATAAGATAGTGATAGAGGAATTTAAGGTTTGGGGAAAACTTAATCCAGGTCTAAAAGTGTTTGACACAGGGGTTTTATTTCCGCGCATAGAATTGGTAGAACCAAAGGTTGAAGAAAAGAGTGAACATTCCAAGCCTGTAAAAGAATCAAGTAAAGTAGAAGGCGTTATGGAGTTGATCTCTATAGACGATTTTTTCAAGGCAAAACTTAAAACAGCCAAGGTATTAACTGCCGAGAAGGTTAAAAATACGGAAAAACTGTTGAAGCTCAGCATTCAAATTGGCGAAGAAACAAGGCAAATAGTGGCAGGGATAGCTCAGTTTTATCCCCCAGAAGATATCATTGGCAAGAGTATTGTTGTGGTTTCAAACCTGAAGCCTGCAAAAATATGCGGGCTTGAGTCGAATGGAATGCTTCTTGCTGCTAAAAGAGAAGGGCAATTAAAAATTATCACGGTAGACGGAGATATGCCTTCTGGTTCTTCTGTCGGCTAATTTTGAGTCGGGTTTACTCCCACCTCAGACAGTAGCCGAGCCGCTTCAATGTTGCAGCCAGACGCTTTGCGTCAGATTCCAAAATACATTAACAACAATCGCAACGCAAAATAGGAACAGCAACGGGAGGACAAGTCATTTCCAAAAAATTATGTTCACGATTTGCCTTCTTGCTGATATATTTTGCTAAGATGCAAAATCGAGTGGTTCCATTGGCAGCGATCTCCTCCCACATTCAAGCTGTCTTCGGGAATGACTTCGCGATATTGGAGTGCGTCCCATGGAATTATTGTATAAGTCCCCCAACCAAGAGCCTCGAAAAACGAGTCTGCGAGCGATTGGCGAAGATGGGATTCCTTGACACTCGCAGCCTGTCGGACTTCGTCTCGACATCCTGCTAATAAAATTTTCTCCATTAATACATATAAAATTTTAGTGTAAACTCTTGCTTTTAGCTCATAAA
>JAJXWI010000115.1 GCA_021781705.1 bacterium
AAATAATACCCGCAAAGACATGGTAAAAGCATAATCAAAATTCACAGGAAGTATAGACGGAAAATGATAAAATTTAAACAAAAATTATAAAACCAGGAATTCGGGGAAAATTCTCACGGATTCAGGTCTTTTTAAGACAATGTAAAAATTATGAAAAAATTACGATTTTGCCCAATCCCACAAAAAACTAGCATCTTCTCCCCATCCATACAGGTATGTGTGACCTAAAACTAAAAGTTTCCACGGAGCATTTCCGGAATGGTTCCATGCACCAGTATATTCCAAAACTCCTTCTAGTGTCATGTCACACATAACATAATAGCAGGAAAGAACGGGTGTCACAAAGTCGTAATAATGTTTAATATCATCATCACCACGCGTATGCTTTTTCGGAATTTTGAAGCCATCATAATATTCTTTAGTTTTTAACAATATTGGAGAACTATCCCGATCTTTTATTCATGATGTCCATAAAAATCCCCCTCCCTCTGTTAACTTAATATCAGGACAAAACAATAAGCAACTTATTTATTTTCGTTGTAATAGTCTCTGTTGGAGAGCCTATGACTATTGCGTCATAATCAAGAAAGTCTTTGTATTTCGCGTCTTCACCGGATTTGATTGTCGCGGCAGCTCCGGCATCAGAGCCACACTCCCTATGCTTTCTGTCATTTTCCCTGTATTACCAGTTCTCGAATAATAAACAATAAGAACTTTTGCCATATTTATCCTCCTTTATTCTTAACAGTTTTTGAAAAACGGTCTACATTCTATATTGTATTATTCACACAAATAATATGAAAAATACAAATTTTAAAAGGGGAGACAAATGACAATATTCGAGCTCGTATTAGTATTAATATTTTCATATCTTTTTGGGTCAATCCCATGGGGGTTCATAATAGGAAAGTTAAAAGGCGTAGATATAAGGGAACATGGGAGCAAAAACATTGGAGCCACAAACGTTACACGAGTACTGGGAAAACCGTTTGGCTATCTCTGTTTTGCCTTAGATTTTTCCAAAGGCTTTCTGCCTTCCTATCTTATGATGTTCGTAATATCATTACCATCGGCTGCAAAAGATGGTGGAGTTATACTTGCCATTTTGGGAATATTTTTGGGACACATATTTCCAGTATATCTCAAATTTAAAGGAGGCAAAGGCGTAGCTACCGGAGCAGGAGCCATTCTTGCAGTGTCTCCACTGGCGGCAGTTATGGGTTTTATTGTGTGGGTGATAATTTTTAAAACTACAAGATATGTTTCCGCGGCCAGCATTATCGCGGCAATAATAGTCCCACTACTGACCATAATTTTTTCCGCGACTGGAACTTACCAACTATCTATCCATCTCCAGACTTTTGTGGCAGTAATTGGAGCCATAGCCATCCTTAAACACAAATCAAATATAGCAAGACTAATAAACGGAACTGAATACCGTTTCGAAAAGAAAAACTAAACTCCTCAAGTTTTGATTGCTTTCATCCATAGTAGTATAACACGGGTGTTCGGCAAAGGCTTTTGGCAAATTACACTATACAAAAATGGTAAAAAAAAACTTTACATCAATCCCTGAAGGTATCATAGTTTTGATGATCTTGTAGCAGTAATAAGAATGCGTAGTCTTCCAGTATAGTGGTGTTTAAATGGTAAAGTTCCTTTTTCTGTAATTTTAACATTTTCATCGCCAAATACATCTTTAAGAACTCTGACATAATAGGTAATGTAAATTTCATAAAATATTACAAATGCGCAAAGGCTGGCAGGATGATCTTCAGGAAACCAACCTAAAGATAGAATATATTTTGGGACATCATCTTCTGCATAATGGCGGAATATAGATAATAGCTTACTCTCTGAAATACGGCGTTCCTTGATTTCCACTGGAGTAAGATAATTTTTAAATTCATAAAGCCAGGATTTGGAAAAATAAAAATCGGGAACCACCAAGACACCATCTTCTTGCGCCAATTTTATCTCCCTTTCTGCTGCTAATTTTATATCCTTGAATGTCTTCTTCTGAGAGGATGGATAGTAGCCATTGTAAGTAGGTGTAAAAATAAACTCCCCACCAGGCTTTAACATCCTTTTAAATGAGTTAAGATGCTTTCCTGACCATTTTGTATAATAAAACACGCCATTATCCAAAATAATCTTATCAAAGACACTATTAAGCATATCAGATAATAATGTAAGTTCGTCAACATTATTAAAATCTAATACAAAACTGCGTTTATCCTTGGGATTGTCGTGATTGATATCCAAAAATAAATAACTCTTATCAAATCGCTCCTCTAAATCGTCTTCACCGTTGCTTACGCCCAAAACAAGATAAACAGGCAGCTTTGCTCCTTTGAGAAACTTGATATATGGCAAAACACGCCCAACTTGTTGGGAAATAGATTCTCCAGAATATGCTGGAACTGTGCCAATACTAAAACTCCCCAATATCAACACACAGATAACTGTTTTCTTTAAATACCTTATCCTTTTGTTATCCCCTATTCCGCTTATTTTCATTTTATCTTGACCATAACCATATTTCATAAAACTCTAGCAGCCTGTCGGACGAGGGTCCGACCATCCTGCTAATAAAATTTCGCCATTTAATAATATGCCTTCATTGAGAATAATTTCCGAGAAGGAAACGGGTATTTTCCTATAAATATCCAGCAGTTTTGTGGCAAAGATGGAGTGTTGACTGGTACAAATTACAAAAATCAAAGCAATGTGATATCCATAACTTCGAGTTCAACAGTACCACTCAAAACACAATCAACAACTATAGGAGTGTACATACCTCCGTCAGTAGACTTAAGAGATAACGAAAAAGCCCCCGGCACTGCGGCAGAGTTCTCCTCCATTCATAATGGTAGTATATAATGTATTTTTTGTCAAAACTACGGTTGCCAGCGCTTGATTAAACTTTATACTATCTCGTAGAAGTTAAGTGAATACTTACGAGAGGAGGGAGTGAAAAAAAGTATTCAAAGGAACAATATTATTATTACCTCAACAAATAAAAAACAAGGAAATCAAAAAAATGACAGAAAAGAAAATTAATAGCATTAGAATATCAAAGCTATCATTAATAGTAACACCTGTTATAATGTTTATGTCTTACATATCGATGGCAACAGAAATGCCAGTTTCAAGCGGCCCTCTAAAAATAGACTTCAGGGATCTTATTAAATCGGTGCCCGAAGCATATCACGGTAAACTTTGGTTAAGAACCAAGTTTGAGTTTACCCCCCCCGTTAACACACCATCAGCTTCAACACAGGGAACGTCAAGCAATCCAGATGTTAAAATAGAGCAAAATATTTTACTGCCAGCTACAGAATCACAAAAGACATCATGCGCTCAGTTTGACTACGAACGCGATTGCGCGGCCCCAGGCCTTCATATGAACATCACGATAGCCATATTCCAATGCGAAGGAGGCACTGTTCACGATATAATCGCATTTAATAAAGCCCCGGGTGAAAAACCGACAATATACTATGATGAAACTTATGTCACAGGTCACGAAGTTCAACAAAACAGTTTTAAATTTTGTTTGAAGCCTCAGGATGCTAAAACGTCAAATTTCTGAGATCAATATATCACATAAAAATATTTTTTTTGGCGGATGAGAATCATCTTTTTCGCTGAGTTTTTTGTTTCATTTTAAATATACGCTGATGTTATTCAGATTTGTCAGATGCTATCTTAACTGCTACAAAAACTCTGGATGGGAAAACTTATTACAATGTGAATGTGATAAGCAAAACTCTTGCAGCTATGACAGTAGAGTACTCTAAAACCGATTACCCTAAAAACAAGGTAATTACAACCATAAAATCCTCCCGGCTGGATGAAGCTGCGCAAAAGAAATATGGGCTCAATAGTGCAACCCAATCTCAATATGATCGGGAGATAATGACAACTGTTAATAATTCACCCGCAGATAAAACTAATGTTGAAGCTTCCAAGAAAAATACCGCTTTTGATGCCCCCCAAGGCGCTTCAGCACAACAGTATCTCATTCAAAAAACTAAACTTTCTAAAATTCAAGATTCAATGAACGCGAGATCCCAGGCAGAAATGAAGGAAATGGAAGAGAACACTAACTAATGTAACTTGAGACCATCTTAAGACAACTTCTAAAAATCCCTTTTTTAGGATTTACGGTTAATAATGAAAATTCTGAAAACAATTTTATCAGATAAGCCTGAAAAACTACCTGTCTTTGATAGGCAGAGAGTAGTCTTGGCTCATGGTTTTGATGTGATTTCCAATAGTATTTGCTCCTTAAACTGCCAATATGCTAAACCTATGCATATTATAGGCAAGGTTTCTCAATCCGATTTTGATATCGGCTCTTACTATTCCAATTGTTCTCACGATCAGCGTCTTGGCTTTTTGAGCCTGGGTGCCGAACACATGCTCGACTCGCGATCGGATTTTAGATCTCGTGTGATTTCCCTGCTTCTCCCAATTGCTCAACTTCTTGTTCTTACGTCCCTTACGCTGAAGATGTTCACGAAATCCCAGAATCTCAAGTTCTTTCAGACTTTTTTTAGATCTATATGCCGAATCTGCAAAGACGTCTTTGCTGGTGTTATTTTTGTCAAGTATTTCTTCAAATACATTGCTGTCATGAACAGACGATGGAGTAACTTTGTACTTGCGAATAAATTTGTGCTTAACGTCTACTTCCACATGGTTTTTGTAGCCAAAGTAATTCTTTCCATTTTTTTGAACCCAATTAGCATCAGCACCTTTGTGGCTACGTTTTTTATGACTCCAACCTTCTGGAATTTTCCCATCTTTTATCTGCCCGTTTTCCTCTCTGCTATTACGTTGTTTTGGAGCTGCTACGATAGAATCATCAATAATTTGACCTTTCTTAGCCTCAAATCCGCTTTCAGCAAGATAACGGTCAAAGTCAGCAAAAAGTTTTTCTACAAGCTTAAGTTCTTTTAGCTGCTCTCTGAAAAG
>JAJXWI010000002.1 GCA_021781705.1 bacterium
TCATGGCAATTTGCGCTCACCGCAGTTCTTTTTGAAGGAATAATTTTTATCATCCTGACCATGTGCAAAATTCGAGAAGCAATAGTAAACTGTTTTTCATCGGGATTAAAACATGCAATATCATGCGGCATAGGATTGTTCATTACATTCGTGGGGCTTATAAACGCAGGGATAGTCAAGACAGGAAACGGGGTTCCTTTGCAGCTTGGCGACTTTAAATCTGCAGCCGTCCTACTGGCTATAGCCGGACTTATAGTTACGGGAGTCCTCCTTCAAAAAAACATAAAAGGATCTTTATTAATTTCTATCCTGATAATAACGGCAATAGGAATTCCATTAGGCGTCACAAAGTTTCAAAATGGATTTTCTCTGATAAGCATGCCTCCATCACTTTCTCCTATTTTTTGCAAATTTGAATGGCATAAAATATTCACAGCGGATATGGCTATGACCGTCATAGTGCTCCTTTTTATGGAGCTCTTCGATACTATAGGAACATTGCTTGGGGTGGCGACAAGAGCAAAGCTGGTAGATTCAAAAGGCAATGTAAAAAATATAAAGCAAGCGTTAATGGCCGATGCCGTAGCAACAACCGCTGGAGCCATTCTGGGAACCAGTACAGTTACTGCGTATGTAGAAAGCACAGCAGGCGTAGCAGAAGGAGGAAAAACCGGGCTTACAGCACTGACAATTGCAGTTCTCTTCTTGGTATCATTGTTCATCTCTCCGATATTTTTGGCAATTCCGACATCAGCAACATCACCTATTTTAATAATTGTAGGTCTATTTATGCTTACACCTATAAAGGAATTAAACTTTGGAGATTTTTCTGAGTCTATTCCATTTTTCCTGATAATGATAATGATGCCGTTTTCCTTCAGCATAGCTGACGGAATTGTAATAGGAACCTTGGCTTATGTGCTGCTAAAAACATTGAGCGGAAAAACAAAGGAGCTAAATGTGGTAATCATCATTCTGGCTATGCTATTTGCATCAAAGTTGATTTTTTTAGGATGATTCTTCAGTTAAAAATTTATAAGAGTTCAACTCTAATTGCGACCTATATTCTGAATAATAGAGTCACATATAAATTCTATTTCTCTCATTGTTAATTCGTAAAAGCAAGGCAATCTCAGAAGGCATTTTGAAATCAGGTCTGTTACTGGCAGCAGTCTGCTTTGATCATGAAACATCTTCCCCATAGGTGAAGAATGAAGCGGAACATAATGAAAAACTGCATTGATTCCATGAGATTTGAGGGATTCTATTAATTTTGAGCGAGCATCGAAAGAGTTCAAAATTATGTAGAACATGTGTGCATTATGATAACACACTTCTGGAATATAAGGAATTGAAATAAGGCTTTTTTCTTCCAGGGGTTTTAAAAGTTTATAATACTTGTTCCAAATTTTATGCCTTTTACGTGTAATCTTTTCTGATTCCTCTAACTGAGCGCAAAGAAAAGCTGCTGTGATTTCTGATGCGACATAGCTTGAGCCGATATCAACCCAAGTGTATTTGTCTAACTGTCCTTGAAAGAATTTTGAACGATTCGTTCCTTTTTCACGAATGATTTCGGCTCTTTCAATAAATCGTTCATCATTTATTAACAGGGCTCCGCCCTCTCCCGAAATAAAATTTTTAGTTTCATGAAAGCTGTAGCATCCCAAGTGACCAATTGTGCCCAAATGCCTTCCTTTATAAGTAGAACAAACACCCTGCGCAGCATCTTCAACCACTAATAAATTATATCTACTGGCAATATCCATAATTTTGTCCATTTCGCACGATACTCCAGCATAATGAACAGGTACAATCGCCTTGGTTTTTGCTGTAATAAGCTCCTCAATCTTATTCTCGTCCATATTTTTAGTGTCTGGTAGTATATCAACAAAAATTGGTTTTGCGCCCCTTAGCACAAAAGCATTTGCTGTAGAAACAAAAGTAAATGAAGGAACAATAATTTCATCGCCTGGTTTGATATCGCATAGAATTGCGGCAATTTCCAATGCAGCAGTGCAGGAATGAACAAGCAATACTTTTTTAGCTTTAAACTGTTCTTCCATCCATTTACTGCATTTTTCTGTAAATGGGCCATTTCCAGCAAGATTGCCGTTCTGAACAGCTTGCGCTATGTTGTTAAGCTCTTTGCCTACTATAAAGGGCTTATTAAAAGGTATTTTATTTTTTTGCATGAATATAAAATCCTGAGGCTAATTTATCTGCATTTGGATATTTTTCGAAAATAATGTCCAAGTACTTTATGGGAAAGGTAAAAATCATTAATATAAGAAAGATAATATCTTTTATGGTTCTATTGCCAAATGATAATACTAGAGATAGCCATTCTTGAAGAACCCAAAGCGCTCCAGATGTAGGTCCGGCGCCAATCCCTATTTCTACCTCCTTGAAATCTTTGAATAATTCTCTTGCTCCATTTTTAGTCCATCTATAATAATCATCCGGTGCTGCATGGAATGGGCTAACAAATGGCACAAAGCAAAAAATTTCACCAGAATCATTACAAACTCGTAACATTTCAGAAATAATTTTTTCAGGCTCTTTTGAGTGCTCTAGCATCGCAATATTGATTATATAATCAACAGAACTGTCCTTGATCGGCAATGAATAGGCATCACAAACAATATCAACATTAGGGAAATCGAATAAATCACAATTGATAATATCTTCTCTTCCCATGTAAGTATGCGGACCAGACCCAATCGATAAAATAATGTCGTTCTCTCTATGTTTTTTCAGCATTTTTTTTTGAAGAGAAATGAACATTCTAGACGGCTTAACTGGCCCTAATAACGCCACTAATCCCAAATAAAGATTTCCCCATTTTTTCAAATATTCTTGAATTATTCCTATAAAAGAAGTCCCCGCTGAACATATAAATTCTTTTTTATTATCGATAAATATAAAAAGGTCATTTCTTTCTGTGAGTGGCTTTGAATGTAATATTCTTCTGATTTTTTCTGATTTACTTTCTTTCAAAATCCATCCTCTATAATAGTATGGCTAAATTAGCTTTGAACGGCATTACATTTATCACAATTATTTTCATTTCGTTTGTTTTTCATTCTAATTCTTCGAAAAGTTTTTTGGACTCCTTTTTAGGATTAGTAAGAGTCATTGAATCTGCTAATATTTTGATAAAAACTAAGGGATTTAGCGGGTATATTTTAGGAAAAATTTTGACGCTGGTTCTGTAAAGGATATACCAGGTACCAATTATGGAATATATCCAAGTTAAATTTATTCTGATTAAAATTTTAAGAAAAGGAACAAAACAATCTGGCAACGAACAAAAAACTGAAGACAAATACATCATTCTAAGTTGGATATTTTTCTCTTGTTTTGTATAGCAGTTTAACTCTGACGTAAAAGAATATTTTGATTCAAGTTCAGAGTTTTTATCCAGGAGTCCCTTTTCTATTGCATACTTTGTCAATTCAGTTCCGGGGTACGGGCAAAAAATCCCAAAAGTTGGAACGGATAGCTTCAATTTTTTTGTGAATTTAAAAGAATAAAAATCATCAGTCAAAGTTGTACCTGGTATTCCAAACATAGTATTTCCATATGTTTTAATATTATATTTTCTTGCATACTCAAAGGACTTTATCACCATTTCATCCGATAAATTTCTCTTCAAAACATTATTTCGAATATCCTCATCTCCGGTTTCAATTGACATACCAATCGAATGGCATCCCGCCTTTGATAGAATCTTAGCCATGTCTTCTGTTAATGTATTCGACCTCATGAGACAGTAAAAAGGCAACCCTATTTCCCTTTTATATCTATCCAAGAAATCAATCAGCCAATTATCTATTTTATGGGCAAATGTATCGTCACCAAAACGAATAAGGTTTACAGGAGAATATTTTCCAATCACATATTTTATTTCATCAATCACATTGTCAACAGATCTTCTTCGTAGAATATTACCATGCCCACAAAACATACTATTAAATGCATGGTTATGACAATAAGAACAGTTATATGGGCATCCTCTCTGTGTCAAAAAAGATCTCAATCGTATAGAGCGATAATAGGGAACTGCATTAAAAATAAATTCACGGTCTACAAAAGGTAAGGAGTCTAGGTCGGTTATTAATTCTTTTTTAGTTAGCCCAAGGTTATAGTTTGTTTTACATAGTACATTTGGAATACCTGATAAATCTTTCCCTTCGTATATGTTGTTAATAATATTCAATATCGCGTTGTCTCCCTCCCCAACACAAATTCCATCCAAATCGCATTTTGAGAGGATGTCAGGAAAGTATGTGGGGTGAGGCCCGCCCATTATCCTGATTATATGCTTATTGTTATTTTTTATCCAAGTTTTCACCAAAATGTCGGCTTCTATAAATGACTTTATATCAGGACTCATTGTGCTGTAACCAATGATGTCCGGCTGAAATTCTGCAATAGCTTTTAATACAGAGTGCCTTCTTAATGTTATTAGTTTTGTAATATGGTTATTTTTCTTACAGATTGCAGACAACTGCATTAACCCGATCGGCTCGCTTAAAAATATATCAGAACTAACAAATAATATTTTCATTTTTTTACCTTGAACTTACAGCTACACCAAGAATTATTAATATACATCCTGCGATCTTAGTCAATGTAAGAGGTTCATTGAATACGAGATAGCTTAACAGTAAAACTAATGCAAATGAAGTTGCAAGAAACGGATAAGCAACGCTTAATTCGAATTTTGTCATAGCAGCCATCCAGCACAATGCAGCTATAAAAGCGGCAACAAAACTAGATAGAATCCAGACATTTTTAAACTGTAATAACAACGTAATAATTTTAGAAAAAAATGAATCAGGAAGAACTCCTATCTTCGACATCTGCCATTTCATTACTATTTGGCCATAAACGGTAAAAACAATGGCTCCTAAGATGTAAAAGTATTTCATTTTAGTATCACTTTAATGTCATTAGTTTCAGGTAAACTAGTACAAAATATATCTAAGATTAAAAAACTCTTAATATATTAATAAAATTATTAACATATTAAAAAGAATTTGAGCTGGCAACTATGTCAAGTTTACACCCCATTACACTGTATTATATTTTATCAACCTTTCAACTTTATTCCATGATATAGTTTTGAGAAAAGGCTAGCTCAAGTTTGTCAAAATAGTTTTCACTTGAGGCTAAGTCCTATTTTTTACAAATACATCTCAAATCAACAGCCTAGCAGTTTGTCGGACTTTGCCATAAAGCTGCTAGCGATCATAAAGGGCAGGCATTTCCCGGCAACATTCCCGTCAAACTCGATATTACACGCCACAGAATAAGGAGCGTACCTCAAAACCTTGTGAACACAGCGGGAAAAAATTCTGCAAAACTTGCAAAAACCATATTGAGTATATACTTTGATACCTTAAATTTATAGTCTTGCGGTATAACATGCGAACAAAAAGGGGATTGGACGTTATGAAGAGTTTTAAATTAGGTCTTTTTATAATTATAAACTTGGCGTTAGGATGCCATTTGTTACTTGCGGTAGAATTTGACGTTAATAGTACCATACTAAACGACGATCCTGATAATGTTGTATTTTTAGAATCAATAGATATGGAGGATAGAGTTGGTGCATATTTTCATTGGAGTAAAGGTGACTTACCATCTGCCCAAGGAAAAAATATAGGAATAATTAAAACTTCAATAAGAGGCTTATGCACTCCAGTATTTCCATTTCTTAGCACCTATAATGATTGGTATGTCATTCCAGTTTTATCTACCCAATTGGGAGCACGAGAAATTGCTACCGTACCTAGATCTATTATTGACCCATTAGGAATTGATCCAAAGAATATAGATCTTTCTGTTGTAATTCAATGTACGCCTGTGCTAGAAAAACAATATGGTTTTGACCATATTTTACTCCAACCACATCCTTATCTTCATGATTTTAGTGGCCCTTTCACTGCATATACAAGTACAAATACAAAATGTCATATGTTCAGATTAGATGATAGAGGTGGAGTATTCCGTGAAGTAGCCTTAATTGGCGATCAAAATTGCATTTCTCATACTGATCAATTATCTGGAAATTCGCGCTGGATAGAAGGAATTGATCCCACTAATATTAACTATGATGAATTTTATACATTCATTTCTGTTGTACAAGTTGGAACAACAACTAGAAATGATGGAAAAATAACAGTCCAAACACCCGGCAGAGTAGCAATTACTCTACATATACTAGTCCCGGGAATCTTTGTACAGCGTCCTAGTATTTTCTTGGAAATGCTCCCCCATGAAAACGTTACCACTGCTATGTTTATAACAGCTTATGAAGCATATGCAAAAGCTAATGGGAATAGAGAGGATATCGTTGCTAGCCTGGAAGCATTGAAAGGACTTTTTACATTGAGTCCTTCTGCCCCTACTTTACCGCCAAGTTCAGCAAAAACAACACCTGTCACAACCACTTCTCCATACGTAGACCAAACAGAAGTAGCCGCTACTACTTGCTCTTCATTTGTTGACTTTTCACAAGCCTCTCCTCCTTTGTGTCCTGGTCCTAAAGAGTATTCTGATGAGACTAATCTTTTCATGGGGAAAGTTGCAGCTTATGGGGCACCTGCACAGTATTGGGGGTGGCATGCAGATATAAGATCTAATCCTTGGATAAAGTTTGAATTGACAACCCCTACTATGATATCTTCATTTGGTTTTAAAGGCCAACCACTTGATGTCTATGGGCAGCAGAGAGCACCTAAAAATTTTATTCTTGAAGGTAGCATGGACGATAGGTTATGGACTCCATTACTTAATATTTCAAATCATACTGTTGGTAACGCCGCAAATTGGAATGATTTCACTATTTCTAATCCAGGAATATACAAATTTTTAAAACTTACTGTCCGTGCTAATGGTGGTGATCTTACATATTTAATAATATCGCAGGTACGCATGTTGAAATATGTACCAACTGCATTGCCTTCGCTACAACAACCGTCGGGACTGGATTGTGGAGTTTATACGGCATATAACTCAAAATTGTTCCTAGACCAGGTAACTTCTTCAGATATAGTATCTTTTTTTCAATCAAAAGCACAAGATAAAGCTGCTTTTTCTATCTTTCGTGACAATTTAAACATAGACCAAACAGAAGTGGCCGCTACTACTTGCTCTTCATTTGTTGACTTTTCACAAGCCGCTCCTCCTTTGCGTCCTGGTCCTAAAGAGTATTCTGATGAGACTAATCTTTTCATGGGGAAAGTTGCAGCTTATGGGGCACCTGCACAGTATTGGGGGTGGCATGCAGATATAAGATCTAATCCTTGGATAAAGTTTGAATTAAAAACCCCTACTATAATATCTTCATTCGGTTTTAAAGGCCAACCACTTGATTGCTATGGACCACAGAGAGCACCCAGAAATTTTATTCTTGAAGGTAGTATGGACGATAGGTTATGGACTCCATTACTTAATATTTCAAATCATACTGTTGGTAACCCCACAAACTGGAGTGATTTCACTATTTCTACTCCAGGCATATATAAATTTTTTAGACTTACTGTCACTGCTAATGGTGGTGATCCTACATATTTAATAATATCGCAAGTACGCATTTCCCCTTTTGGATCCAATTTGCAGGACCAAGATGTTATTGGCATATTTGAGCAAAGACATGTTTTTGCAAATCATCGTCAACAAATAGTGCTAGCATCTGGAGATCTATTCAAAGATGATGCTGGATTTCCTTCAACAATGAGACTGGAAAATAGATTAAGACAACATATAGAAGGAGCCAGCCAACTGGTTGCTGAATCGCGGGCAGAACTGCGAAGACTAGCTACTTCTACTAGCGGTACCAGTGGTGATGAAATAGCCCGTGCGAATATGACTATAAGCACATGTACTCCACTTATAAATCAAAACCAAAAGTTACTAGGCGCAATAACTGCCAAAACTGTACCTTATGTTGTTATGGTAGCAATAAAACCAGATAATAAGTGGCATGGAACTCAGCACTATGTAGCGTTTGGTATAAGAGATAACCACGGAACTATCGAGGTATACTATGCAGATTCATTAACTGCGACTTCTCCAGAGAAAACAGCGCATATTAACAGAATTGGAGAACTGCTAAAACAAGCATTTTCTCGTTAAAGTAGATTTAAAATCATAAAATATAAAAATGTTTCATTTTGCTCTTTGTTCATTACAATACAGTGACCCGGCTTTTACGAAAGAATTAGCTGGTACGGAATTGTGATCCACTATTATGGCGCCGGCGCCAATAAATGTATTTCTGCCAACATTCACAAAACCGCAAATTGTAACATTCGGTGATATAAAACAATTTTCTCCTATATGGGAGTCGTGATTAAGAACGGCACCTGGCCAAATAACAGAACTATCTCCTACTGTAGTATTAACATCCACAATAGCTCCTGCCATAATGATAGCACCATCATCAATATTTTCATAATTTCTCACATACGCAGCAGGATGTATAATAGACGGGGTGTGATATCCAGCATTACGTACTTTCTCATAGACACTCCAGCGTTCTTTCATATATTTATATCCGATACCTATAACTATATTATATTTGTCGGGAGTGTATTTTGATATGATATCCTCAAATGTGCCCAATACTCCTTTATTTCGAGGGAAAAAGTCGTCTATAAATCCCACAACCTCTTTTTCTGTCTGTTCAAGAATATCTTTCAAAACGGAAGAAAAGTCTGTTGATCCATATATTAGGTACTTATTTATATTTCCACTTTTCCTATTTTTCCTATCTACCATCATCAAACATCCCCTTGTTATAGGCTAAAATTTAAGGCTTTTTAATATCAGAACCTAAAATATTCCAGTCCGTACATTTTTTGCAAATGGCCGGCAAGTCCTCAAATCTATGCTGTAAGTGTATATCTCGAACTATTCTATGTGCACCATTCCACAAAACTTTTATTCCGTCTGCAATATTTCCTACTGAGCCGGCGCCATCATAATCAGCCCCGCATAGTGCCGTTTTTCCAGTCCAAAGCACAGGCAATGTAGTAAAAATCCATGGACAAGCGATGCGATTTTTACTATCCCACTCCTTTTCAGATGGGGCTGTCCATGAAATGTGCTCCTTAATTTTTACAGTAGCCCCGCGCGCTTTCCAATAATCTGTAAATATATCAATTTCAGATTCAGTTTTTTCACAACGAACAATTTGCGCTATTATTTCAGGAGCATCAGATCTTCCATGGGACATATCAAGAAATCGTTGGAGATTATAATACACTCTGGAACGGAAGCCTGGCTGTCTCATCGAATCATAAGTTGCATCTGAAAAACCGTCAACGCTCACTACCACTTGAGATATACCAGAATTAAGAATTATTTCAGCTTTGTCTTCATCCAGCAGAGAAGCATTGGTGTTTAAATGCAAATTTTTTATACCACGGCTCCTAGCGTATGTAGAAAGCAAGGCAATTCTTTCAGCAGCCAGCAGTGGTTCCCCGTAAAACACTAGCCATACTTTTGTCATCGGCGCTTCGACGGATATCTCATCCAGGAGTCTTTTGGCCAGAGCAAATGGCATTTTACCTTTGGGGCGGGTCATTCTTCGACGTGCACAAATTGAACACGAGTAATTGCACATATTTATCGTATCAAGAATTAAAGACTGTGGAAATAGTGTATGATTTAATGATGCTTCTACATCAGCAAGAGTTTTTTGTTGCATGATATTCCCTTCTTATTTTTACAGCGTTATATGACTTTAAAATCCTGTTTGCCTTGCCCAAATAGAAAAACATACCAAATTCCACACTTTAGCATTTAGAGTCGTGTCTCCATCATTGAATCGTCGAATTAGGCTATTAAGCATCTCCTTTTTAAACCATCTGCAAGGCAATCCGTTCAGTTCCGCCATAATCAATGGTTTGAGTTGTTTGTGCATCCAACTGTAAATAGGCTGAATAAAACCTTCTTTCGGGCGGTTTATTAAATCAGGAGGGAGAATTCCTGACACAGAAAGTTTATGAATTTTTTTACTGATTCCATTATTTATCTTATAGTTCCCCGGCAAACGGTTGGCATACTCGACATAACGAAAATCAAGATATGGAGACCTCATCTCAATTGAATGGGACATAGTAAAGCGATCACTCAACGGAAGTATATGATTCGCTAGAAATTCACGCTGATCAATCTCCAGGTTTTTATTCAACTCATCTACAGCACTTAAATTGGAAGCTGAAAAACCATAATCACCTGCAATGCAGTCAACGTTATCATAAAATTCATCTGTGAGCAAGTTTCTCCTCTCCTGTGCAGTAAAAACTGAAAGGCGTGAACGCCAGACTGATGTATTTCTGTCGGCTATACCTGCAATAAATTCGAATTGTTGTTGGTTGTTATATGGTATGAGAGCTGCTTTTTCTTCGGGACTTAGCATACTCCATGCTGTTTTTCCTTCATCATAATAATGCAGATATTTTTCAACAGGCCATGCAAGCCTGTGCGCAAGATAACTGCCGAACAACTCGTCAGCGCCATCTCCAGATATTGCAACTTTAATATGCCGTGACATTAATTTGCTTAAGAACATAGTAGAGATTGAACCTGAAAACGGCTCGTCAAAATGATAAAGTGCTTCAGTTATACCGCTGGCAAACTGGTTGGCAGACATTATATATTCATAATGCTCAGTTGCAAACCGTTCTGCAATCTGGCGCGCATAAAGTAAATCCTCTCTTTTTCCAATAAATTGACCGGTAGATTCATCTTCATAACCAAGGCAGAAAGTTTTAATCGGAGACGATGCTTGCTGAGACATCAGCGCAACAACAGCTGAAGAATCGACCCCTCCAGACAAATAAGCGCCATATGGCACATCACAGCGCATTCGCAGTTTTACTGCATCGTTAAGGATTGACAAAAGACATTCTGCAGCTTCTGTTTCTGATGGAGGAGTGTCTAATGGTGTAAAGCAAGTATTCCACCAACTTTTCAAAATAATTTGCCCTGAATGCCATATCAGAAAGTGTCCTGGCAAAATCTGCTTTATTTGTTTGTAAGCTGTTTGTGGAGCCGACAAATTTTTCAAGCCGAAATAGTTATAAAGCGCACTAAAATCATTATCTGCAGAAACTTTTGGATGAGCCAGTAGTGCTTTAACTTCCGACCCAAACACCAAACAATCCGTAGTATTCGCATAGAATAAAGGTTTTTTCCCCATGCGATCGCGAAATAGCAAAAGCTGCTCTTTCCGTACGTCCCATATCACAGCGCCAAACATCCCATTGACCTTTTTGGGCCAGTCTGTTCCATATTCTTCATATAAATGAAGGATTGTTTCAACATCCGAATGATCGCTACGGAAAGAGTGTCCGGACTTTTCTAACTCATGCCGCAATTCCAAATGGTTGTAAATTTCGCCGTTGCATACTATCCATAAGGATTCATCCTCGTTACTCATCGGCTGCTCTCCCCCAGTAATATCGACTATACTTAAACGACGCATCGCCATTTGTATTTTGTCAAGTTCAAGAAAGCCTGCCGAATCAGGGCCGCGATGAAAAAGTCGGTCGCTCATACGCTTTAGTACATTAGGCAAAGAATATCCCGTAAACCCGCAGATGCCACACATTATTTTTCTAGCCTTTTGAAATTAGTTGTAACAAATCTACTTCTATAAATAAGTTTCAGAGAATTTACCAGAAACATACAGTCTATGGAAACCTTTTTAATTATCTTCTATTCATTTTTATAGATATGCCGAATTGTAGTATAAGGTCTATTTTTTGACTCAGAATAAACCTTGGACAGATAAATGCCAATTATCCCAATAAATAATATTATTAAACCTCCCAGAAACCACAAAGAAACCATTATACTAGTCCATCCCTGAAAAACATAATCATAAAATAATTTACGAAATAATAACGAAAATAATATAACAACAGATATAGAAAAAATTATACTGCCTGTGAGAAATATCAGATACAATGGCTTAGCGCTAAAAGATACTATCGAGGTAACTAAAAGTGAAATTTTCTTCTCAAGAGAGTAAGTGGTTGAACCTTTATGTTCTTTTACAATTGGGATGGATAACTGTTTATAACCAGCCAGATACCAAAGACCACCTATATATAATTCTCTTTCTGTATATTCTAATAAACTTTTCACATATCTTCTCGTCATTATTCTAGAAAAGGAATAGTTAACAGGCATTTTCTCCCCTGACAAATAATTAATAATATTATATGCTAAATTCCCCGAAAGACGCTCAAACCATCCCCCTTTTCGTCTCATTAACATTCCATGAACAACATCAGCATCCTTGTTGTTTTCTAAAACACCAAAATACTCAATAAGCAATTCAGGGTTTTCCTCCAGGTCAACATCAATTAGAAATACATAATCTCCAGAAGAGTATTTTAACCCCGTCATTACAGCTTTATGATGACCAAAATTCCTAGATAAGTCAATAACAACTATTTGAGAATTATATTTTTGTAAATCAAGTACAATTTCAAGCGAGTTATCCGGAGAACCATCATTCACAAATATTATCTCAGTATCTTCCGAAACCTTCAGAGCAGAAGAAAGAGCTCTTTTACAAAATTCATGAATATAAGGAGCCGATTTGTATAAAGTCGTTACAATTGACAATTTCATAAGTTAAAACTCTTCATATATTGAGTGGCGGAGGATCCGCAGTTAAAAAGTAAATCCAAAATAGTGACACCGTGCTCAAATGGTGAATATAACTGACTATATTCAGAGTAATTGCTATAATCCATCCATGTCAATTTTATTCCTGCGTCTTTAAAAATATCTTCGTGTATATATTTTTTTGCAGAAGGCCCAGAAATATATTCTGTAGCTCTGGCTTGTTTACACAAACCAACCAGCCTTTCAACCTTATCTCCAGATAATTTATAATCGCTTGACATAGATATCGTTGTGCCTATTTCCAAGATTTTATTAATAGTTAAGATGAAGGCACAGTTTACTTCAGTCAACCATTCACTACGTGTATCCTTATACAATTTCTCAAAAACAGGACTAAAAAAATTAAAATATTTCGATTTTGCATAGTTGGTTTTTAATGTATTCCAATGCTTTACTCCCCAGTTATTTTGAGAAATTTTTGTATCACAGATTCTCTGAGACAACGTTTCTTGCCTTACAGGAATAGTTAACCATTGTACTCCAGACGAAGTTTTTATTTTATTTCTGTTTCTCCAGTCATTTTTCGTATATTGCACATCGTCGTAAATGACAAACTCATCAACCATATTTATAAGGTCAAAATACCCTTTCCATGGGATATAATTAGATTGAAGAATTGCAACTTTTTTCATTTTTCCTGCTTATTTTTCTTGTTTTAATAAGATAAACCTCTATCCCCCGGTACGCAAGACGTATATCCTTTAAAATATTCTTGCTGCTGCGGTTTGTTACAACAATTATAAAGGCTCTCTTTAAATCCTCTATTACAGGCAATAATTTAATGAAAGAACAAGATTTATGTCATTAATGTAAAATGTGGAGAAATATGTTGTCAAAAATTATTGGCAGGTTTGGGACTCGAGCAATAGTGTCGTTCAACAGCCTGTTAGAAAATATTCGGTATGGCTTAGAAGTTCATAGGCGTGCCCTGCAATCAGACTTATGCCTGCCGATCTATGGACAAATAGCTATATTTATTCTTTTTTTATTTGTTTATCGAAGCACCAATATCCCCTGGCAAGTAATCGTTGTATCACTATTTATTGTTTTATCATATCCGTTGTTGGCTGGGCTATATGGTGAAGGTAAAGGGTTTCTGATACTAATTATTTCGCTGATTTTAGGTGGCATCATATTGCATAAGTATATGACGCTACTTATGACACCCGTTGTAATAATACTCCTCATCAATTTCTTAATTGCTGCTTTTAGAGACTCCCACCATATAAAAAGATTGCCGGCTATATCAGGAGTGTTACTGCTGGTCTTTTTGGGGTTCACGTATTACTTCAGGCTAGAATCACTATATATAAATCCGGACGATTTATATAATCTCACATTGTTAAAGCAAGTTTTCGACACTGATGGCAGCATGCATATGGCCATAGTTAATATGATCCTAAACAACGGCTTCCCATCAACAGGTCTTCATCTAACACCCTTATTGCATTATCATTGCCTCGGACATTACGTAGCTGCAGTATTTTGCCTTGTCACAGGGCTTTCTACCTTCAATTTATATTACTTTATTTATGGTCTTTTTCTTTTTCCTCTTATTATAATATCTATTGTCGTTCTGATTAGGCAACTTTATCCGGCAGCAAGATGGTCTTACTTTTTCCTTTCGTTAATATTGTTCTGCTCATTTAGTTTAGGTAGTATATTGGGAGGATTAGAAAATCCTAACCAATTAAGCTTCCGTTGTACTGACCCAACTACACCTGTAAGCATCATTTTTCTCCTTTGGATTTTTCGAAATATCGTAAAGAAAGATCTCTGGTGGACAATTCCCCTCTTAGTCGCACTTTCATTTTATGCAAAATCATCAACTGGCACCATAATGTTTTGTGCCTGTCTCTTGGTATTAACATTTTCTGATCAGTCAGCCATCAGTAAAGTTAAGTATTTTCTTATAACCGCACTATTGTCTGCAGTTGCAGTGCATTTTACAAGTGATCCAGCAGTAGCTTCGTGTATTCACTTCAAATTCTACAGTTACTATCATGACTATATCTTGCCTGTTCAAGGAAGAAGTTTTCTTAACGCATTATGGGTAAATTGCAATGTTACGATTGTCAGTATAGTAATACTAATTCTGTTTCTGTTAAAAAATTTGATTCATTTTAAGGAAATCTGGATCTGTCACAAGCATCTTATATTATTTACAATTGGCATCATAATTGCTGGGGTAAGTGCCGGTTCATTCACTTTTCCGGATGGTTCCCATTGCTATTTCATAGAATTAATGGCTTACCCCTCGCTGATCCTAGGTGCTATTTCCCTTGAGAAAATTGTTTTTCTGCGCGAAAATAAGTTTATTAAACTTCTTGCCTGGGGTATCATTTTAATCTTCTCCCTAAATGCTATCTTGATTACAGTCGAAAGATTCAAATATTATGCAAATTTTCATATATCAAGACATAAGAACATTTCAGGTAATGTCTTGCATTATTATAATATCGCCCCAAGTCTAAAAACTCTCAGACTTGACCCATCAAAACCTAAATACGAAGAACCTAGCGTTATTGAGCCTTACTTTAAGGCGCTTAAGTACATATATAATAACTACTCTGGGAGAAAATATGTAGTTGAGATTCCTGACACGGAAACAGGTTTTTGGAATTATACACTCTATCCTTATCCAAGATCCTGGATGCCGTTTTATATTCCTGTGATTTCCGGAAAACCAGCATGGAATGGTTACGATTATAAAATTATGAAGGGAAAGAATTGTGCCTGGTATGCACCTGGATCTTACGGATATTCCTCGTATTTCAAGCAGGACGACAATATAGACTATAAAGATCACGGCTATGAAGGGAAATTAGTTATACAGACTGGCAAAGACAACCATATTGAATTGATTGAAAATAATTGCAATGGAACAACCAAAAAACTAACTATTGAGTGAGTGTGTAATATATCGATATCTAATCATATAAAAAATGGTGCACCCGGAAGGACTTGAACCTTCGACCCGATGATTAAGAGTCATCTGCTCTACCAGCTGAGCTACGGGTGCATTCTGTAGAAAGTAGTAAGTTAGTAAGTGCATAAAAAAAATCAAATAGATTTCAAAAAATATTGAATTAATATTGAAGCTGTCATAACATTCATTTGTGGTTTGGTCACTCTCCATGCGCCGTCAAGTTTTACTGAAAGTCGATATAGATTTGCTGATTTATTTTTTCGGCGTTTGTATGGAAAGATGAATTTTAGTGGGGCTCCTCTGACGGGGTCCGTGCTCGATATTGGATGCTACTCATACCTTAGCGCTTCAATGGGGTCGAGGAGTGAAGCTTTCCATGCCGGGTAGTACCCAAAAATAACTCCGACGGCAACAGATACTGCTACAGCCAAAATTATTGCAGTTGGCGAAGCTACTATAGGCCATTTGAGTATTTTTGCTACAATTAAAGATGCTCCATGTCCAATGATAATTCCTATAATTCCTCCGGTCATGCAGAGTAATATTGATTCCATCAGAAATTGCCTCAAAATATCACGTTGGCGCGCCCCGACTGCCATTCTGAGACCAATTTCTTTTGTTCGTTCTGATACGCAGACCAGCATTATATTCATTATGCCAACTCCTCCGACAACCAATGAAATCATAGCTATGCATAAAAGCAGATTTGTTATCGCCCTAGTCGTGGATGAAAGGGTCTCTACAAGTTCAGTCAAATTCCTAATGTTGAAATCATCAAGCTCATTCTCTTCTATGTGGTGCCGTTCGTGGAGAAGTTTTGTTATTTCCTGTATTGCTGAACTTATTTCTTTGGATGACCGTGCTGAAAGTATAATCTGGTCTATATTGGTAAAACGTGTGTACAGGAGATGATTTGCTATCTGAATATCTGATCGTGCGGGATAGAAATTTGTTCCGGCACTGGGGTACAAGCTGCTGGTAGTTTTTGCCATTGCTGTTGAACTGCTCGTGGCGTTGCTGCTCTGATTTGTGTTCGATAGCGTTGAATTTGTGACTCTATATTTAATGGAAGTCCATGGAGCCAAAACAATATCGTCCTGGTCAACTCCCATCATGTTTGCACCTTTTTTCCTTAAGACACCTGTCACCTTAAATGGAACATTCATGATACGAATTTCTTTTCCTACCGGAGATTTTTCGTCAAATAATTCACGTACTATTGTTTGCCCTAAGAGGCAAACCTTGCTGGCATTCAAAACATCGTGGCTTGTAAAGGGTTCACCTTCGGAAAGGTCTTTCCATTCCTGAACCGTTAGATACGCCGGGGTGGTTCCATATATGTATGATGGCACCCAGTTTTTGTTGCCGTAAATTATTTGAGTTCTGGCACGTACTATAGGTGCAGAGTTGAGAACAGAAGGGCACTCTTTTTTTATTGCATCGCAATCCTGTGGAGTAAGTGTTTTTATGCTTCCTGACCCGAAATTTACGCCGCCGCTAGTGGCTGTTCCTGGCAAAATTATTATGGTATTTGAGCCCATACTTGCGATAGTTTTTTGTATTGCTGCTGAAGACCCCTGTCCAATCTCCATCATGGTAATAACAGATGCTATGCCTATTACTATGCCTAGAGTTGTCAACAATGCCCTCATCGGATTTCTTTCTAGAGCTTTAAGAGAAGTGAAAATTGCTGTTTTAGTTCGCATATTAAGTTCCCTTTGAAGGTGCGACAACTCCATCCATAATATTTATTATTTTTTTTGCATGAGCCGCCACTTTGTTGTCATGTGTTACGAGAACAATGGTGATACCGTTTTGCTTATTCAGTCTATTGAATATTTCCAACACTTCTTCTCCTGTTTTGGAATCCAGGTTCCCTGTAGGTTCGTCCGCCAGAAGGATAGGTGGATTGTTAACCAAAGAGCGGGCTATAGCTATGCGCTGCTGTTGTCCCCCTGAAAGTTGTGATGGTTCATGATGACTTCTCTCTTCAAGCCCGAAGAGTGAAAGAAGTTCCATTCCTTTTTTCCGGACATCTTCGGAAGAAAGGTGTTCCGCAGTATACGACAATGGCATGATTATGTTGTCCAAGGCTGAGGTGCGGGGAAGCAGATTGAAATTCTGAAAAATAAAGCCGATTTTTTTATTGCGAATAAACGCCCGCCTGTCGTTTGATACTGACGAAATTTCCTCTCCTTCAAAGTGATATTCGCCTGATGTCGGCCTGTCCAAGCATCCCAGAATATTCATTAATGTACTTTTCCCTGAACCTGAAGACCCCATTAACGCTATAAAATCACCATTATTAATCGTCAGGGAAATTCCTTTAAGCACGGGAACACTTACCTCTCCCATACTGTATGTCTTATACATGTTTTTTAATTCTATCAGAACCATACTCTTAATCTTCTGACTGCTATTGTTGAACTCTTCACTTTTAGTTTTTACTTTTTTTTAAATTGGGGCAAAAATGGATTTTTCACAGAAGAGTTTTCCTGTTTTTGTGATTGAAGCGCTGTAACAACTTCCATGCCTTCTTTTAAGTCATTATTTTCTATTTCAGTTACAATATCGTTGGAAATTCCTGTAGTTACCTGAATGGGGGTTAAATCGTCGTTTTTAAAAATCCAAACAATGCCTGTTTTTTTTAAATTCTGTTGCTGAAGAGATTGGTCGTTATTTGAAACCTGAGATATTAACCTTTGATATTTTTTTAAATTTTGTCCGTCTTCGGGCATCCAGCGAAGCGATGCGTTCGGGACCATAAAAACATCGTGTTTTTTATCTACTTCAAACTGAACATTCGCGGTAAGATATGGCAGAAGTTTACCTTTTGAATTATCAGTGCTAACAACAACTATGTAAGTAACCACATTTTGCGTAACGGAAGCGTTAAACCTGACTTTCGTTACTTTGCCTGTAAAATTCGCTCCAGGATAGGCGTCAACAGTAAATGTTACATCCTGTCCAGACTGAATCTTTCCTATGTCTGCTTCATTGACTGTAACCCAGACTTCCATGCGTTTTAGGTCTTTTGCTATTAGGAACAAGCTTGGAGCACTAAGGCTTGCCACCACCGTCTGGCCAATGTTGACTCTACGGTCAATAACGACTCCATTTACTGGAGATTTTATCGTACAGTAATCCAGATTCTGCTGTGCGCGCCTAAGCACCGATTCGGCTACAGCAATTTGAGCTTTAGACTGGTCTATTACCGCCGTACCTACGTCTACATTTGCTTTTGCCGCCTGATATTCTGATTTAAAGGAATCGTAGTCAGCTTGTGAATTAACATTGCCTGATCTTAATTTTTCGGCACGGGTAAAATTATTTGTCGCCAGTTCATATTTTGCTTTCAACACCTCAAGGTCAGCTTCAGATTTCTGCAGAGAAGCTTTTGCCTGTAAAACCTGCGCCTTCGCCTGTAACATGTCAGAATAGTATAAAGAGTCATCTATTTTTGCTAATATGTTATCCTCTTCTATTGCAGAGCCATAATCAATTGTCTTATTGTTTTTATCTTTTCCGAAACTGACGATTCTGCCCGCAACCTGAGCTCCTACATCTATCAACTCTTCAGGTTCTACTGTTCCTGTGGCACTTATGGATGATATTAAATTCCCGTATTGAATTGGAGCTGTTTTGTAAGATGTGAAATTGTCTGTATTATTTCTAAAAATAAAAACCCAAAGACTCACTATGAGCACTACAATAACTATCAGGCTAATGACTATCCAACGTTTCATACCTATTCCTTATATTTTTAATTCTTTAAAAATATACTGACTCAACATGAAAAATAAAGGTTTTGTTCGTTTAATAGATGGACCAGTGTATATATGCCATAAATTTAAAAAAGTAAATCTTAAATAAGGAATGAACATGTACCTAGGGCTAAACCGGCCCCTGAGCCGTTCCTTAAGGCTCCTGAACGATTGAAAGTAGATCCAAAAAGATTGCGCCTTTTTTGAGGAGTCCTCCGCCTGCATAAGAGGGGCACTTGCATCCAGAGCAAAAGTAGTCGGAATAAATGTGTCAGAAAATGATAAGAAATCTTATAGCCTTGATTTTACAGTAAGGACTTATCTGAAGTCTACGTTATGCTTTCTTATGGCGCAATGACTATCTCGTTGATTATTCTACACTTATGAAAAAATATCTATTATTCCTCAAACACAAAAAAAAGCGCAGATTTATACCTGCGCCCTTTAAAAAACAACGCTTTTAGACTCTAAAATTGAATAGGATAAATACAGGAAGGAACCCATCTTCCATATAGTTGATGGCTCCAAATTGAATCACAGAGGATTTTTGCCTGCCTGTTTGCTGAACATCTTCATCGTCATTAAAGTTGAACGCGCCAATTTGTATGCCGGAATAATTTTGGGCGCTATTTATAGCTCCAAACTGAACTCCGCTAGAGTTCCTTTCATGGTAGTTTACCACTCCTGTTGCAACACCTTTGTTTTCAGCGCCGACATTAACAATGCCGAGCTGAGCACCGCCACCTTTATTCAACTCATTGTATCCGCCAATTTGCGCACCTTTAAAGTCAGTGGCTACACTTGCGCATGATAGTTGAAGCCCTGCGCAATTTTTAGTGTCTACATTCATGAATGAAAGCTGAGCACCCCCGACGTTTTGGGACATTGATACGAATCCCAGTTCAACGCCGTTGACTTTTTGATTTAATCCGCCATCCAGTGAGCTGATAGGAAGACCGATTTTTACGCCGTTTACATTGTTTCTTGATGGCCAGTTTTTCGCTCCCGGCATGAATGAAAACTGAACAGGGGTCCAATCATCGCCTGTATTTGCAAAAGCGCTTCCTGCTGTTGCTAATATTACTGCTATTATTGACAGCAATAATTTCTTCATGTTAATCTCCTAATTATTGTTATTATTTTAGATGTTTTATCGCTGGATTACCATAATACATTACAGATTCTACTGTCATTCAAATATTTTTCAACAATAAGTCAAAAAAATTTCATTATCATTCCATAGAATTCCTTTGAGGAGAATATGAGTTGTAGTTTTACTTGACTTTGAAAATGCATGCAGTAGATATGAATTCACGGATATTTGGCAATTTTCGGCAAAAAGATAATTTGTGTTTGTTTAAGAAATGAAAGAATGCTAATATTTTTGTGACCTTATGGGCTTCTGGCAATCTTTGAGAATTTAATTAAGGAAGGGACATTAGAATGAAATCTGATATTGAAATTGCACAGGCTACAAAACTTAAACCGATTAATGAAATAGCTGCATCTGCAGGAATTAATCTGAAAGAGCTTGAACCCTATGGACATACGAAAGGGAAAGTTCGACTTGAAATACTCGAAAGACTTAAAGATAAGCCAAATGGCAAACTGGTAGTTGTTACTGCCATAAACCCCACTCCGCTTGGCGAAGGTAAAACTGTTACAACAATAGGTGCCTCTTTAGGGCTTGCTAAGATTGGCAAGAAAGTATTTACATGTATCAGGCAACCAAGTATGGGGCCTGTTTTTGGAATTAAAGGCGGGGCGGCGGGAGGAGGTTATTCCCAGGTTGTACCAATGGAAGATTTCAACATTAATCTTACTGGAGATATTCATGCGATCAGTGCTGCGCATAACTTTGGAGCGGCAGCCCTGGATAGCAGGATTTACCACGAAGAACGCAAAGGTTATGAAGATTTTGAGGAACGCTCAGGATTAAAGGCCCTAAAGATAGATAAAAATAAGATTTCATGGAAACGAGTGGTAGACATAAACGATAGAGCTCTGAGAAGCATTGAAATAGGATTGCCGACTCCTGGCGCAATTGATAACGACAATGGGATTCCACGGCATACAAATTTTGATATTTCCGTAGCATCAGAACTGATGGCCATTCTTGCTCTTTCTGAGGATTTGCAGGATATGAGAAGAAAAATTGGCAGAATAGTTATGGCTTTGAATGTTGAGGGAGATCCTGTTACGGCTGAAGACTTGGGAGTTGCCGGATCTATGACCGTAATTATGAAAGACGCCATCATGCCAAATCTTATGCAGACTACCGAGCATACTCCATGCTTTGTTCATGCCGGGCCGTTTGCAAATATAGCTCATGGAAATTCTTCCATCATAGCAGACAGGATTGCATTAAAGCTTGCCGATTATGTAATAACAGAAGCAGGATTCGGTTCGGATATGGGCTTTGAAAAATTCTGCGACATAAAAACAAGATATTCCGGGATTAATCCAAGCGCTGCCGTCGTTGTCTGTACAGTTCGCGCACTCAAGAGCCATTCCGGAAGGTTTAAAATCGTTCCAGGAAAACCTCTCGATTCAAAACTTGTTTCAGAAGATATTGAATCCCTCGAGCTTGGAATAGAAAACCTTAAAGCTCACATAGTCAATATAAACGGATTTGGGATTCCTGCAGTTGTTGCGATAAACAGGTTTGCAACAGACACCCAGAAGGAAATTGATCTTCTAAAGAAGAAAGCTATTGAGTTTGGCGCTTACAATGTAGCTGAAAGCAGTGTTCATGAAAAGGGTGGAGAAGGAGGTATAGATCTTGCTCATGCAATTGTTGAAGCTTGCGATAAACCTTCAAAATTCAAAATGCTTTATGATGACAAACTATCGCTTGCAGAAAAGATCACTAAGATTTGTACTGAGGTATACAGTGCAGGTGGAGTTGAATATTCAGAATCTGCAAAACAACAGCTTGCTTTCTATCAAAAAAAATACGGACACTTGCCTGTCTGTATGGCAAAAACACAATATTCTCTTTCTCATGACCCTAACTTCAAAGGCTGGCCTAAAGACTTTATGATCCCAGTGAGAGACGTGTGCATTTCTGCCGGCGCTGGATTTGTTTATGTTCTTACAGGTGCAATTTCAACAATGCCTGGACTTGGAACAAATCCAAGCTATATAAAGATAGATATTGACTCACAAGGGAATATTGTAGGAATGTTCTGATGAAGAGTTTCCCCGAAAAATAATACGGACTAAAATTGAGCCTGGCATATGATATTTTCGGCAAAGATGCAACTTTATAAAAAATCTAAACTGGTTGAAATTCGCTGCCAAAAACAGTAAAGTATAGTTATCTGATATATGAGTACAAAGAAATTATTCTTGGCAGCAATGTTGCTTATTATGGGTGGAATTTTAGGAGGTAACAGTTTACCAAAAATTACAGGAAACCACCCTCAAGCCTTGGAAGCGAGGCGTTTTTTAGAAACCAAGGGGATTCTAGCGAAAGAGAATCTTGATCGAGAATTGGGCAATTTAACAAACTCAACTCCTGATGTTGAAGTTTATGACTGGTTAGCAGTTGTTAATGCTTATCGACATTTATCTGACCACCAAGCGTGGGACATTAGCGAGTATATTTGTAATAGAATCTTGTCGACACGAGTCAGTAATAGTGATGCGGTGTCCAGATTCCATGCATATACCTATTTAAGTAAAATAAAAGGCAGGAAGAAAATTCCTAAAGATGAACTAAAATTCGCTAATTGTGCATTAGATGAAGCAAAAAAAATCCCAAAACCAAATAAGTTTATAATAGAAGCATATTTACGTATTGGGGACTACTACATAAATATAAGAGGTTCGCACCAAGATGTAAAAGATTGTTACCAAGAGGCCTTGAAATTAGCTAGCGAAATGCGCGATAGCAATTTGAAAGTAAAAGCATATCAAGGCATGGCGAATGCCTGCACCTCGTTGCGGAGTGAACCTGGATATAGAGATGCCATCCATTACTATAGAGAAATACTAAAGATAAATCCTGACGACATGAACGCTGTACGATCACTACATTTAGTCGAGTGGTATATGAACGAATTGAAAAGATCCCAATTAATAAAGAAATAGTCTTTCTCCTGAAGAAGAACCTGCCGCCAAGCGTCCTCGACTCGAGTAATTTTGTGGGTTCTTTTAGTAATTTACGATTCAGCCAAATGTCCTAGAATCGTAAATGGGAGCCATTCCTCCCTGCATGAGGGCTTGATTTTTGTGTGATGCCGCTTCCCAAGGACTCACGCCCGGGGCTAGAACATAAATATAAGTAAATATTTACAAAAATTCTAACCCTCGTTTAGTCCAAAGGGTAGGTTAAAAAAATATTTCAAAAATAACTATGAGGCTAGTGGCTAAAAATGTGTTTGTCAAAGAAAGAATTGGCTGCAGTTTTCAGTCGTTCTTTTTACAAACAAGGATAAATTCCTGATTGCCTTTGGGTCCAAGGATAGGACTAGGAATCGTATCGAGTTCGGTCCAGAATAATTCATGTTCCGCGAAATCTTTTACTTTCATGATATACTTTTCTCTTATTTGGGGGTCGCGAACAACTCCGCCCCGCTCTACTTCATGGCGTTCGGCTTCAAATTGTGGTTTTACCAAAATAAATGCCCACCCATTTTCTTTCAGGACGGTATTGACGCCCTTCAGTACTTTTAGAACAGAAATAAAAGATAAATCCATAGTGACGACATCAACTTTTTCAGGCAGGGAAGTTTCTGTCATTTCACGGGCGTTGAATCGTTCCATCGAAATTACTCTTTTATCCTGTCTGAGTTTGTAATGAAGCTGGCCGTATCCGACATCTATGGCGTATACTTTTGATGCGCCATATTGGAGCATTAAATCCGTGAACCCGCCTGTGGAAGAGCCTATATCAGCGGCAATTTTGCCTGTTAAATCAGGCAAGTATTTGTCCAGAGCGCCGTTAAGCTTTAAGGCGCCTCTGCTTACATACTGATGATTTTCATCTATTGTCAGACTGGTATCAGAAGAAACCAATTCCGAAGAATTTTTAATTACATTGTCTTCACTGGACCTGACGAGTCCGGCAAGTATATTTTTTTTTGCTTCATCAAGCGTCTTTTCCGGAAACTGTTTGATTAGCAATAAATCAGCCCTGATTTTCTTTGTTTTTCTATCCATAAAATCGCTTCTAAAATTTTCTCAGTCCATTTTCGATATACACCCCCTCGATACTATTCGTAAACCGAATCACTCGGGGAACGTGACGGGAAGTTCTTCGAGTGTCACGAGTAATTCCGTTGCGGAATATATCGAGGGACGTATCGAGAAGAACGGTTTTCGAGAAGGCTATGAACATACTACTTCCTTAAACGGCTCTAAAAGCATGGACTTTCTCTCCTTCCATTTCCAGAAAGAGAAAATCAGGATGGAAACAAACAAGACAAACAACATACCTATGAAAATATCCCCGTATTGAGAGTAGAAGGAAAGTTTAGTAGAAGTGTTTATTTTAACATTGAATAACGCCGCTCCCCTTCCTTGTTTTTCAGGGATGAGAGTTCTCCTCTCTCCTATCTGTTTAGAAAATATCGAATCGGTTATTATCCCAAAGGAACTAATCACGCATGTGCCATTATTATTTCCCGAACGAATCATAGTTCTTCTATTTTCCACGCACCGGAAAACCGCCTGCGCAAGATGCTGGACTGGTTCATAACTGCCAGGAAACCATGCATCATTGGTAATCGTTACCAAAAGGTTTGCACCTTTCATGACATGTCCTCTTGCTACATAAGGGAAGGCATCCTCAAAGCATATAAGTACTCCGGCATGGATATTCTCTTTAAGGTTAAAGATGGTATGCACTCTGCCGGGAGAAAGAGATCTGCCCATTCCGAATTTTTGTTTTATCCACGGATAGATATATTTTAGAGGGAAGATATTCTCTCCGGGAGTATATTCACCCCATGGTACAATGTGGATTTTATTATAAAAATCTACAATTTTACCATCTTTATTTATGTATAAAGCGCTATTGTAAGCTTTGTATTCGCCGGACGGCATCACATCTCCGTAATCAATAGTTCCCAAAAGCATTGGGACATGATATTTTTTCAGCAAACAACCTAATTTTTCACGGTATTCATAACTTAAATCACTGCCTCCTCTCAATGCCTGAGGAACGGCGCTTTCCGGCCATATTAAAAGGTCAGGTTTCGATGATAACATTTCATCAGAACATCTCATGTATACATCAAGAGCTCCTCTTGCTTCATCTACAGAGTATAATCTTATCTGTGGAATATCTCCCTGCACCAGCAAGGCTTTTAGTTCGGCATATGAGTTTTTATCGGAAATATCATACTGTTTGACAAGAAACACGCCTATGATCAAATTCAGCACCGCCACAAAAACTGATACATACAATATCAGTGGTTTGTAAAACCGTATCCCGTACAACAAGCTGTTAGATGCCACCAAAAGCGTTTCAGCGATGCCGAGGTTAAAGAATATAAGAATGAAGCTGACGCCGTAAATTCCAGTAAATGAAGCTAACTGAATGATGTGAAAGATCTTCCACTGAGTTACCGCCAGATAATTCCAGGGCAGTCCGGTAAAAATCCAGCTCCTTATCCATTCAAGAATACACCACCATGCTGACAAAACTAAAGCAAGAAGAAGAATCTTAAAATGTAATTTATTTTCTATCAGGTATTTTTTAGTCTGACTATGTCCGAGAAGAATGATATTATTGGGAACAAGCAAGCTTCTTCTAACAAGAGGAACAGCTAATGCCCAGAAAGCCGGAAATAGCGCCAATACTAACGACATTGCGTAGGGAACGAAAGGCTCTATTTTTCCAAGCCAGAAAAAAGAGACTATCGCCCAGCCGTATCCCCAGACCAACCCATTCGCAAAAGCTCTCTGCCAAGTAGAATTTTTTACGGACAGGTAAAGAGGGACAACACCTATCCAACCTACCCAAAATAAATATGAACAATTAAAAGATAGACCGTAAATAGATCCGAAAAGTAAAAGAATGACATATCTTGCGAAGATATATTTTTTTGACACGATGAAAGCGTCGTTTTGAAGAAAGAGTTTATGCCCTAAAATTTCCATTGTTAAATTTACTCTTAAACCCTAAAACTTAACACTTAAAACTCTCTCTTGAAAATTTATTGTAACGTCATAGCCTTGATATAGCCATTTGGTCCTATAACCGTCGGATAATCAACTGGTGGTTTATTATCAGCGGCCCCCCACCTTCTTGTAAGCGGCCAGAAAACAAAAGAGGCTTTTCCTATGATGTTCGATCTCGGAACAAACCCCCAATATCTGCTGTCTGCACTCCAGAGAGTGTTATCTCCGAGCATAAAATAATTCTTCTCAGGAACGACAACTTCATTTCCGGAAGAGAGTCTGCCTACAGGCAAATATCCCTGATACCCGCCTTTATTGGAATATATTCTGTTAAAGGCTTCAATATTAAAGTCAGTAATCGCTTTGAACGCAGTCTCGCCTTTTACTTTTACAAAAAGTTTTTTGTCGGATATCTTCAGAGTATCGCCTGGCATGCCGACAAGCCTTTTTACATAGTAGAACCCGACACTTGAAAGAGGTGCGCCGTTTGAATCATTTCTCAATCCCTCCGTGGAAAATACTACAATATCACTGCGTTTAGGTTCCACAAAATGATAAGCAAGGCGGTTTACAAACAGATGATCTCCCTCTGAAAGCCAGCCATTACAAATGGTATGGCCCACAGGAAAAGAGGTAGGAACTTCCATATACTTATTAAAACAATACTCAGCTACTTTATGGACATCTCCGGGAAGATTATATTTTACATCTCCTATAGACATGGGAGTCCAAGGGAATATAAGAAACCTATTATATGTCGGGAATAATCCTTCCAGACTTCCCTCTCTTTCAATAACTGCTTTTGCGCGCTGAGTAGAATAGAGTAGATAGTTAACAGGCTGCGGAACTGTTTCCGGCACAGTCTCCTTATCTACGTAATGGATGCCAAAAAGTGTCGGCTGCATACTGCTGGTTGGTATCTTAAACGGCTGCAGATATAACGCTCTTATTCCAAAAGCAACAGTTAATGCTACCACTATTATTTCAGCATATTCTCTTATGATTTTGAACTTTTTAAAAGGTACAATTTTAGTGTATCTTGTCAGAAGATTTACATACTCGCTCTGAGCCTTTTCATATCCTTCGCATTTCAGCCACTTCAGTTTGTCTGAAATAGATTTAAGCTCAATCTTTTCTTTTGGGTAAAGAATATCATCATCACTCACAAGTATGCCGTTAACGCATTTTTTAAGATGTTTTATTTCTTTTTTTAGCTTATTTTTTTTAAAAAAGTTCATCATGGATTTTCACCTATTCAGATTTTAAGATTTCAACAAAAGCTTCCTGCGGGATACTTACCTTACCGACCTGTTTCATTTTCTTTTTTCCATCCTTCTGTTTTTCCAGAAGTTTTCTCTTTCTGCTTATATCGCCGCCATAACATTTGGCAAGAACATTTTTTCTTAACTGTTTGATCGTCTCTCTTGCTATGACCTTCCCCCCTATGGCCGCCTGAACAGGGACCTGAAACATCTGAGGAGGAATAACTTTCTTGAGTTTTTCAGCTATTTGCCTGCCCCTTGATTCTGCAAAATCTCTGTGAACTATACAGGAGAATGCATCAACAGGCTCTCCATGAACAAGAATATCCAGCTTGACAAGATCATCCCTCTTATATCCATAGTGCTCATAATCCATACTGCCGTATCCTTTTGTCGAAGACTTCAGCTTATCATGAAAGTCTATGAGAATCTCGTGCAACGGCAACAGCGCGTTTATGATAACATGTTTGGAATCTATCGATTCTGTTGTACCACATTCTCCTCTCTTGCTCAGTATCAAGTTCATAACTTCCCCAATGTAAATATTGGGAATCATTATACTAGCCTTAATTATAGGCTCTTCTATCATTTCTATGAGTGTCGGATCAGGCATGTGAATCGGATTGTCTATGCTTAGAACATCTCCTTTTTTCAGATGAACATGGTATACTACGCTGGGATAGGTGGCGATGATATCCATGTTGTATTCACGTCTTAGGCGCTCCTGAATAATTTCCATATGAAGAAGTCCGAGGAATCCGCATCTGAATCCAAATCCCAGAGCAACGCAGGACTCGGCCTGATAAACAAAAGCTGAATCATTAAGTTGAAGTTTTGCCATGCTGAATTTAAGTTGTTCATAATCGGCTGTGTCTATTGGATAAATTCCGCTAAACACCATTGGCGTAATTTCTTTAAACCCCGGAAGCGGCACTGTACCTGGATTATCAACCCGTGTAATCGTGTCTCCAATTTTAGTATCATTCGGAGATTTTATATTGGCTATCACGTACCCTACAGAACCTTCTTCAAGCTCTTCGAGAGGCACCATTCCAAGTTTAAAATAGCCTACTTCCTTTATTTCACTTTCAATATTGTTGCTTAGCAATCTGATTTTAACGCCTCTTTTGAGCGTACCTTTTTCCATTTTTACATAATTAACGACGCCGCGGTATGCATTATATGTAGAGTCAAAGATCAAAGCATTGGCGCCTTTGAGAGAAGCATCAGGACATGGAGGCGGAACTCTTTTTACTACGGCTTCAAGAATTTCTTTTATCCCCTTCCCTTCCTTTGCGCTTGCCAACAGAACTTCTTCTCTTGGAATGGCCAGTATTTCTTCCAGCTGCTGCATGCAAAGTTCCGGATTAGATGAAGGTAAGTCAATTTTGTTAACTACCGGGATAATCACCAAATTCTGTTTCATCGCCATTTTCGCGTTGGCAACAGTTTGCGCCTGGACTCCCTGGGCTGCATCAACAAGCAACAATGCTCCCTCGCATGCTGCAAGTGATCTGCTCACCTCATAGGAAAAATCTACGTGTCCGGGAGTATCTATGAGATTAAACTCATACTCGATACCATCACTTCCCTTATACATCATCCTGACAGGATGGGATTTTATTGTAATCCCCCTCTCTCTTTCAAGATCCATGCTGTCCAGTATCTGATCCTTAAAATCTCTCTTCTCAACAGAACTGGTAGCTTCCAGAAACCTGTCCGCCAGAGTAGACTTGCCGTGGTCTATGTGTGCTATAATAGAAAAATTCCTAATAAATTTCTTTTCCATAAAAAAACCAAAATTACCCAAAATAAGATTAAGAAGATAGAATGTATGTCTATAAAATTACTAAAACTGATTATTTTTTGACATTCCTCTAACATTGCATAGTTCATTGGCAAAGTCAACAAACTCAATTATTTTTATCAGGAAATACCCCAGACATGGTATTACCCATTGAAGGAGAGAAGTATTAAAGATTTTCTTTTCTTAATGTAGAAAACAGCATAGAACTACAGGCACTCAAAGAGGACTTTAAAATATCGTTCGCCGAATAATAGAGCAGAGAGCCTGCAGAAACAAGCTCCTGTCTTACGTCGAACGATACCCATTTTATGTTCATGCACGCACAGTACTATTTTTCAGCATCGCCTGCATGATTCTAAAATTTATGGTCCACCTTCTTAGAAGTCATCTTTAAAATCTATACTGTTTCGTGTTCTATTTATTGTACCCTGAGATGAATCGCCAAGTGTACCTAGTTCATTTAGAGCTTTAGAACACACATACCATTCATGTTGGGACCATTCCCTTTCATATTGACTATGGCTACTGTTACGTATAACAAAGTTATCCATAGCGGACATGGCATATGAAAAACCACCTGCATTGAAGGCGTGTGAGAATAGCGGTAATACAAAATCGTCTGCATCTAATAAAACATGCGTTATGACGATCTTTTTTTTATCTGGTGATATAACTATTGTGTAGAAAGTAGTAACCTTCGAGGGGTGCCAAGCTAAAATCTCTTTGATATCACTTACCTCAGGCTTATTTCCCTTAAACGTTAGCCGGCATGGAGTAAACTGGTCGAACTCTTTGTACTCAGAACCATCAAACGGACTTCCTTGGCCTTGAAATACTGCTACCATTACATTATCCACTGCCCCTGTTCCTGTGTTTTGTATTGCGTTAGCTACTATTCCATGGGGTACTATTCTAAACTTTAATTTTTCACACGTTGTTGGTTTTAACCTAAATCCACATGACGCAATGAAGATTTGCACTCCTTGTTTTTCTAGGGCAGAGTATAAAGCGTCCTTATCTTGATACCAATCTTTGATCGCATAGACATCCGCAATTGCTCTTTTTATATTGCTTTGTATCACTGATAGCTGTTTTGATTCGAGTTCTTGCATATACTTCACAAAAGCAAAACCCTCATCGGACCATATTGCTATACGAGTCGAACTTAGACCGGAATTATTATCGCTGGCAATTCCCTCGTAAAAATCGCTGTTGAATGTACCCATATATACACATGCATCGTCTTGCGGGAATTCGAAGGCATTACAGGATTGATGGTTTACCGACGAGGTTTTCATATCCTGCGGCGCTCTATAAGTAGAATTACAGTATTGATCTACTACCGCTTTCCCAAATACCTCCTTGTGTCCATACGCATGGCCAGCCAAAACCATAGATATAATTGCAAGAACCGAAATTTTTCCTATATAATTCATTTTTATCCTTTTTTATTTTATTTGATCATTTACTAGGTTACTAACATTAAACTTTAATTCTTTTTACACCACAAAATCCCCCTTCTTTGTTTATCTTTACATTGTTAATTACTACATAAGTCCTTAACCCGTGTTTTTTTCACTATATATAGCTCAAAACCTCCCATTCCTCACAGGAGTTGTTAACTGGACTCTAATTTCCCTTCATTAATTGCAAACTTCTATATCTATGCGTTAATTTTTAAATTATTTTTTGTGAAATTTATTCCATTATCTTTAAAAAGATGAATTAATTTCACATCTAATCTATATTTTTTACATTACCATATTACGAGTTATCCTTTTATGGTTTTGCGTATTATACACAGTTGCAATTTATAAGAAAAATACATGCCAAATATTGCAAAGAAGGAAACGCTGAGTGAAAATCCATTGATATTATTTCAAGATGGAGCCAGGTTCGGCAGGATAGGAGATGTCAGGAGATATTGGTCACCAAGGGTGATGCGACCTGTTTTTGCAAAAGTCAATTCGTTCGTGAATATCTCTGTCTGTATTCAGCGGGTTCCCCAGCATAAAGGAGAAATGTTTATACAAATTCTTTAGATAAAAACTACCAAATCAATTTCTAGTTATAATTGGATTGTTGGTGCTATTTTGAAAGCAACTTAGTATTAACCGGCAAATAAACCTAAAAGTCTTCATTTTCTGTCGATATTTTTCTCAACAGCCCGAAAATAATATCATTGGAGAATCCCTTAGCCTGCATAAATCTGAAAAGGCGCTCTTTTATTTTTTGTTCAGTCAATGACTTGTTTCTTTTGAGGAAATTCAATTTTTTGTAAAAAATATCACTAGCTTTTTCTTCTTCTTTCTCACACTGACATAGCTCAGATGTCAACTCCAATATCGTGTCAGAACTGATGCCTTTTTGCTTCATCGCCTGTTCTATTTTGCGCTTTCCGTATCCCCTGTTTGACAATTCCGAAATATAGATTTCAGCCGTGTTTTTATCATTCAGAAGCTTTAGTTCGGAGGCCTTTTCTATTGCAGCGTTTACCTGCGACGAGTTAAATCCCTTTTTTAAAAGTTTTGTTTTTATTTCGAAAGTTGTATGAGGTCTTCTATTAAGGATTTTGAGCAGATCATTAAAGCATGCCTGATTATTATTTTCTGCTACAATAGAATTAAGTTTTTCTTCATCCAACACCTGCCCTATCCTAAGATTGTGGCTGCAGACTATATCGGGCAGAAGTTTATATGCCTCACCATTGGAAAGCGCTATATAATAAAAAGATTTCTCTTTTTTAAAATTGTTTATTGTCAACTCCATAAATATCGGCAAAAAAAGCCCCCTCAATAGATCTATATTAAAATTACTATCGTTATACTTTTCTTTTAATCTGTTTTTAAAAAAATACCCTGCCCATTCTCTTTTTTCACTAGGATGCAAAATGTTTTTTGTTAATTTATAAGTTAAGGATCAAACTTAGCTTTTAAGCAGCATTGTTATTTATGTTTTAGGGTTTAAAATAGAGCAGAAATTATTTTTGTTTAAGATTTAAAATATAATAAGGAAAAATTAATGAGAGAGGACGGAAGGAGTAGCAGCGAACTTAGAAAAATCAGGATAACACCCAATTTTCTGATAAATGCATACGGTTCAGTTTTAATAGAATGGGGAAATACCAGAGTAATTTGCAGTGCTACAGTTGCCGATGAGATACCGCAATGGATGAAAAATGAGAAAAAAAAGGGCGGATGGATTACGGCTGAATACAGCTTGCTTCCCTCTTCTACTGGAACGAGAGTAAAGAGAGAAAGAAACTCCATTAGCGGAAGAACTCAGGAAATTCAAAGGCTGATAGGGCGATGCGTTAGAGGCGCGTGCAATCTAGAAAAGCTTGAAGGGAAAAGCATATATATTGACTGCGATGTAATAGACGCTGACGGCGGAACAAGGTGCGCAAGCATTACCGGAGCAATGATAGCATTAAGAATAGCTTTGGCAAAACTCGTTACTGAAGGCAAAGCGCCTGCCGATGTATTAATAAAAAATATTGCCGCAGTAAGCATAGGTATAATAAAAGGAAAGACTCTACTTGATTTATGCTACACGGAAGACAGTTCGGCAGATGTGGATATGAACGTAATAATGAGCGAAGACGGAAAAATAATAGAACTGCAGGGAACCGCCGAAGGCGAATCATTCAATAGAGACGAACTTAACAATATGTTAGATTTCGCAGAAAAGGGACTAAAGGAAATTTTTAAAATTCAGAAGAAGGCGCTAAAAGGACTGAATATAGGTTGATAGACTGAAGACTATTAGACTGCAGGAGAAAAAAATATGGAATGCAAAAAGGCGAAAACAACTCTCCGCACTCCCAAAAAAACAAAATATAAAAGCCTTCAGCCTATGGGTTAAATAATCTAAAAAATTACAAATGATTAAAAAAATAAATTTAGGAGAAAAATAAAATGCCATTTGACAGAGGAAGTTTTGCAGTAAAGATATTGAAACTGACAAAAGATTTACCAGAAGACATACTTGAAAGATTCAATAAGAATTGCGCGGGAAAACTGGACGAAGTAAAGGATGAACCACAAATAGGCTGGATAAGCGGGAGACATCTGCTCGAAAGAAATATTGATGAGGAAACAGCAATACTTGGCGGACACATTTACCTAAACTTACGTATAGCTCAGAGAAAAATCCCGACATCCCTGCTTAAAGCCGAAATGAAACTTGAAGAACTGGCATACATAAAAGCCACAGGAAAAGCGGATGTCCCAAGAAAGGTTAAAAAGGACATAAAAATCGCCGTCGAAGAAAAAAGAATGCCCCAAATGGTGCCAACAATTACCGGCATACCATTCGTTATAGATAAAAGAGACAACACCATTTACCTAGGAACATCTTCTAGAAGCCAAGCAGACACTTTCATTGCGATGTTTGAAAAAACATTTGAGTACATTCCGCTGGAAATGACTGCGGAAGATTTGATGTTAAAAGAGAAAATAAATCCAACAAAGTATGAGGGAATGTTTCTTTTTAACAAGGATGGGAAAGATTTCGTCCCGGGCAGAGATTTTCTGACATGGCTCTGGTATTTCAGCGAAGAAGAAAAAGGCGAAGTAGAGGTAAAGGGACACGGGAAATTTTCTGTTATGCTGGATGGACCGCTCACCTTTATTGCTGATGGGGACGGAGCACTGGAAACTGCAGTAAAGAAAGGAAATCCTTTGAAAAGCGCAGAAGCGAAAGCCGCATTGAAAGTGGGGAAGAAACTCAAGAAGGCAAAAATAATTATGGCAAGAGATGATGAAACCTGGTCTGCAGGGTTTGATTCGGACAATTTCACCTTTTCTGGAGTCACGCTCCCTGAAGGGGAAGAAATGGAATACAACAGCAGATTTGCAGAAAGAGTAGATTCACTGCAAGCGTTTAAGGGTGTCTTTGAAGAACTGTTCTCTATATTCATAAAAGAAACAATCTCGACAGAATGGGCAAAGAAAATTGAAAAGATAAAAACATGGATAGAAAAGAGAGAGACGCTATAGCATTAAAACACTAAATAGAGGAAGGATCTATGAAGAATAGAGAAATTGATGCTTTTATGGAGTTCTCCGGAAATGAGGGGCTAACCTTTGATGATGTGTCCCTAATAACGGCATATGCGGATTTCCTTCCCGCAGAAAGTGATGTAAAAACAAAATTCTCAAGAAATATAGAATTAAATGTGCCGTTTGTAAGCGCGGCTATGGATACGGTTACTGAAAGCCAGATGGCAATAGCCATGGCGCAATTTGGGGGAATAGGCGTAATCCATAAAAACCTTACGGCACAAATCCAAGCGGAAGAAGTCAGAAAAGTAAAACATTACCTGAATGGGCTTATTAAACAGCCGGTCGTTTTTCATCAGGAAGATACGGTAAAACATGTCCTTCAAGAACGAACCGAAAAGAATTATAACTTTTCAGGATTTCCAGTCGTTGATGATAATGGGATATTGCTTGGCATAGTCACGAGAAGAGATTTGAAGTTTGTAACCGACTATAAGCAAAAACTTAAAAATGTGATGACTAAAAATGTCATAACCGCGCCGGTGGGCACCCGCCTAACAAAAGCTTTGGAAATTATGATGGCAAACAAAGTGGGAAAACTGCCGCTAGTAAGTAAAACAGGCGGGCTTGCCGGGCTTTATAGCCTGGAGGATGTAAAATCCATCATAGAAAATATCAACCCGCTCTATACAAGAGATGAAGAGCATAAGCTTCGAGTTGCAGCCGCAGTAGGACCGTACGATTTCGAAAGAATTCATGCGCTTGTAAATGCCGGGTGCGATGCAGTAGTCATTGATACGGCTCATGGTCATTCAAAGGGAGTTATAGATACTATTTTGACGTGTAAAAAACAGTATTCAAAAATTGACATCATCGCAGGAAATGTCGGGACTGGCGAAGGTGCCGCTGCCCTACTCAAAGCAGGAGCTGATGCAATCAAAGTAGGAATAGGACCAGGCTCAATTTGCACAACACGAGTTGTTGCAGGTGTAGGAATCCCGCAAATCAGCGCGATTTACATGGCGGCCAAGGCTGTCAATAATGAAATACCAATCATCGGCGATGGCGGAATAAAACAGTCAGGCGATGTTGCCAAAGCGATAGCTGCCGGAGCATATACGGTAATGATGGGATCAGTCCTTGCCGGCACAGCAGAAAGCCCGGGAGAAAAAATTTCACATAAGGGCAGAACTTATGTAATATACAGAGGGATGGGAAGCCTTGAAGCAATGAGAGAGAGTCCTGGGAGTAGAGAAAGATACGGGGTAAAAGATGCTGATATAAGCAAACTTGTTCCACAAGGCGTAGAGGGAATGGTCCTTTATAGGGGGCACGTTGAAGGTGTTCTCAATCAGTACGTCGGCGGATTAAGATATTCATTAGGATATTGCGGAACAAAAACTCTTGCCGAACTGAGAGAAAAAGCCAAGTTCATCAAGGTTACTTCTGCCGGACTCAGAGAAGCGCATCCTCATGATATTGAAATAACAAAAGACGCACCAAATTATTCCACGGAAGGATAGTTATGTTTAAATTTAGAAAAAAGAATGAAATTGACCAGAGCGCAATTGATAAGGTCAAGGAAACCATCCGGAATCATTCTATTCTAAGCATAGACAAACTTCTTGAAAAATTCGAGGTTGGAGAAAGAGGGCTCAGACCCGATAAAGTAAATGAACTATTAACCACTTATGGCAAAAATATTGTCCATATACAAAAGCCGCCTGCATGGTATATAGTCCTTCTCTTTTCATTTAAAACTCCTTTTAACCTGATACTATTCATCCTGATGATTATTTCATATCTGACTGGAGATATGAAGGCAACTCTGGTAATGGGAGTAATGGTACTACTAAGTACCGTGTTGAGATTCTGGCAGGAATGCAAAGCTATAATGGAGGCTGATTCTTTAAAAAAACTTGTACACAATAAAACAACGGTAATCCGTCAGGTTTATTATGAGAATAAGCTCATTTCTAAAGAGTTTGACATACCAATAGAAGATCTGGTGCCCGGAGATATTATTCATCTTTCTGCAGGAGACATGATACCGGGAGATGTGAGGCTGATATCAAGCAGGTACCTGTTCGTGAGCCAGTCGGCCATTACAGGTGAAGCTTTACCAGTTGAAAAACATGAAACCTTTAAAAAACTCCGAAAATCAACATCAATCCAAAGCTATATTGGAAATGAGCATGTTAAGAAGAGTCCCGAAGGACTTAGTTTCCTGGATCAGCCTAACATGTGCTTCATGGGAAGCAGTATAGTAAGTGGTACTGCAATAGCTATCGTCATATCCACCGGGTCTAATACATATTTTGGATCAATGGCAACTCAACTTTTAGGAAAAAAACGAGAAACAGCCTTTGATCAGGGCGTTGATAAAGTAAGCAAGCTGCTCGTAAAATTCATGATCGTAATGGTACCTATCGTATTCCTTCTTAATGGAGTCCTGAAAGGAGACTGGAGTGATGCATTCTTATTTGCAGTATCCGTAGCTGTGGGACTGACTCCTGAAATGCTACCAATGATACTAAACGCAAACCTCGCAAGAGGTGCTATTGCCATGTCCAAGAAAAAAACTGTGGTAAAAAATCTTAACTCAATTCAAACCTTTGGAGCAATAGACATTCTCTGTACGGATAAAACTGGAACCCTAACACAAGATAAGATCGTATTAATAAAACACATAGACATTTCAGGGGGAACTTCTACCCGTGTACTTCAGAATGCTTTTCTGAATAGCCATTTCCAGACAGGATTAAAAAATCTTCTAGATAAAGCTGTGATAACTCGCGCTGAAGACAAGCAGATTTCAAACATATCCAAAGAATACAACTTGATCGATGAAATACCGTTTGACTTCGTAAGAAGAAAAATGTCCGTGATGCTGGAAAATGTAATCGCCCATAAACGGCTGTTGGTCTGTAAAGGAGCAGTCGAAGAAACTCTTGAAAACTGCACAAAACTGGAAACAAAAGAAGGCGAAATCAAAGATCTTACCCCGGAATATACAAAATCAATGTATGAACTAAAAGACAAACTGTCTGATGACGGGCTGAGAGTTGTAGCCGTAGCCTACAAACATATTGAGAATTGGGAAGCCAACAATTTTTCCTCTGATGATGAAAAAGATCTAATATTTTCAGGGTACGTAGCATTTTTGGATCCGCCAAAAGAGTCGACGACGAAAGCGCTCTTGCTCCTGTCAGAATTAGGAGTTGAAGTAAAAGTCCTTACAGGAGACAATGACTTAGTTTCAAAAAAAATATGCAGAGACGTGGGGCTTGAAGTAAAAGGAACCATAATCGGCTCCGAAATTGACATATTAACAGAAGAACAGCTTACCGAAATAACAAAACTTACAACAATATTCGCAAAACTTTCTCCGTCGAACAAGGCAAGAATCGTAAGAAATCTCAAAAATCAAAAGCATACCGTAGGATTCATAGGGGATGGCATAAATGACGCTCTCGCTCTGCGTGAAGCAGATGTCGGCATATCGGTAGACACTGGAACAGACTTGGCCAAAGAAGCTGCGGATATAATTCTGCTTGAAAAGAGTCTACTTGTACTTGAGGAGGGAGTCAGGGAAGGCAGACTAACTTTTGGAAACATCGTTAAGTATATAAAAATGACAAGCAGTTCCAACTTCGGGAATGTATTTAGCGTTTTAATAGCAAGCGCAGTGCTGCCCTTCCTCCCTATGATGCCGGTACAAATGCTTATACAAAATCTACTTTATGACATTTCTCAGATTTCCATACCGTGGGACAGAATGGATGAAGATTTCATCAAAAAACCAAGAACATGGGAGGCCGATTCAATATTTAAATTCATGGTATTTATAGGCCCTATCAGCTCAATATTTGACGTTATCACATTTGCCGTCTTATGGTTCGTATTCCAAGCAAACTGCGATGCGCAACAGACGCTTTTCCATTCCGGATGGTTTGTAGAAGGACTTATTACCCAAACATTGATCGTTCATATGATAAGGACAGAAAAAATACCTCTTATCCAGAGTAGAGCATCATTCCCCGTCGTAGCCTGTACGATCCTGATAATAGCAGTTGGATTGTTCCTGCCATTTACAAGTTTTGCAGAACATCTAGGATTTGTGCCGTTGCCAATGGCTTATTTACCATGGCTGGCGGGAATAGTACTCTCTTACTGTATACTTACTCAATTCTGCAAGGAGATATACATAAAAAAATTCAAGTCATGGCTGTAATTTTTCTAAGTCAAAATATTTTGATAAAGAATCTGGACTCGTTGCAAATATGTACTCGTTGGTTATAATTAGGAGCTAGTTAACTATTGGATTGATTATATTTTCTATATTTATTCAAGATGACAAATACTAATTATATTTTAACTGCAGACATAGGTGCTTGTAGCCTTAAAATGGCTGAGTTTCTTCAGGACAAAGGGAAACTTATCCTCGTTAATTTTGCCTATGCCGAATATAGCATAGGGGAAGAAGAAACTAAAATTGAAGAACTGCAAAAGACACTCGCAGAAGTAATAGAAAAGAATAAATTTAAGGCTAAAAAACTATATCTTTCCGTATCTGGCCAATCTGTATTTACAAGGTTCGTAAAACTTCCAATGGCCATGCAATCAAAACAGCAAAAAATCGAACAGCTCGTTAAATACGAAGCGAAGCAGAATATCCCATTTCCTATAGAAGAAGTTACCTGGGATTACCAAACAATACACAGTTCTGAAGACCGTTCGGATGAAATAAGCGTAATGTTCGCTGTAATAAAAACAGAGTTAATAACTGGACTGGTAAGTATTTTTGAAAAAAATGGATTTGAAACGGTTCTCGTCGGCACAAGTCCCACTTCCTCGTACAATTGCATGTGTGCCTCAAAGATAAATGAAGTCGCCCCCTCAGCTTTGATTAATATCGGCAGCAGGTGTACGAATATCATTTTTATTGACAAGGGAAAATTTTTCGCAAGAACAATTCCTCTGGGAGGATACTCCATTACCCAACAAATAAGTAAAGAAATGGGAATATCGTTTGCGGAAGCTGAGGAACTGAAGAAAAAAGAAGGATATATATCTCTGGGTACGAATTATGAAGAAGAAGGTTCTGAAAAAGCTAAAGAAGCATCCAAAATAATAAGAAATGTAATGGCAAGAATTCACGGAGAAATAGTCAGATCCATAAATGTTTATAAGTCTCAACAACCTGAAAATAGTATCTCAAAAATCTATCTGGCTGGTGGAAGTTCAATCATGAAATATACTGATTATTTCCTGGCTGAAAAACTTGGTTTCCAAACAGAATACCTCAACGCTTTTAAGTTGGTTTCAATTTCGAAAAATGTAGACAGGAAAAAACTTGCAGACATAGCGCATATGTTCCCAGAACTCTTGGGACTTGCAGTAAACTCTATTACTTCGTGCCCAATTGAAATTTCACTTCTGCCAATTTTAATAAAAAAGCAACACATTGTTAGGGAAAAAACACCGTACTTTCTCGCAATAGCCGGAATAATCATAATGTGTCTGATTATAATTTATTGGGGGTTACATACACAAAAGAATTTACTTAATGATTTAATTATCAATTCAACAGGCCAAATAAAGAAAATCCAATCCGACGTTGACATCGTAAAGGCCCTAAATAGCGATCTTGACACACAGAAAGCAACCTACAACAATTTAGCGAACATGTTGAACGGCAGGAACTCTTGGTTTGTAATCTTAGACAGCGTACAAAAGTCTTTACCTGATAATTCTTGGGTTACATTACTCGAACCTACAGGAAAACCTACAATCACTGCACCAGCCCAAACTAGCGAACCCGCGAATGCCAATGTAAGATCAATATTCGGCAAACAAAAATCAAAACAAAATGTTACCGCTACTACTCTTGTTTCCGATTCGATTGAATGGATAAAGATAAAAGTAAACACATTGGTGATATTCAAGAGCCTGAAAACAACAGAAGCCGAAGACTTTAAAGAAAAACTCCTTAAGCACCCATGCTTTACAAACAATGTAGACGAAATAGTTATAGTCGATTATAAAACACCAATAAGAGATTCTGACAATATCAGTTCATTTGAAATTATCACCAAAATAAAAACACCGATATCCAATAAATGAAAAATTTTATTAAACAAAATTTAGTATTATTTATAGTTGTCTGCATAGCCATTTTTATTTTTCTGGGAATCTTATATCTCATATTTGAAGTAGTTTCGGAAAGGGGAGAAGCCAACGAGCACCTAGATGAATTTAAAGCAAAAATTGAACAGTTGAATGCGTACAAACCTTACCCTTCTGGAAAAAATATCGAAATGATTAAAAGAGACATAAATACGGTAAATATAAAAACATTTCAGCTTGAAAATATTTTTGGCAATATTTACGCAAAACCTTTATCTGCTTTTATGCAACAGTTAAAACAGCACGATATTCAGGGACTAAAAGATAAATTGGAAACATTGGGGGAAAAAAATATACCGGCAAATGAAAATATAATAAAAGAAATAAACAATCAATTAACAATATTAACAGTCGAAAATAATACAGATTTCGAAGCATCCTTTCTTAAAGCATGGAAAACCTACATAGAAAACAAGAAAAAAGAGAAAGAGCAAATATCGTTAAACGAGCTTCTTAATGGTTTTATGGTATCGCAAAAGTACGAAGCAAAAATCTTCCAAAACGCAAAAAATGCTTTTATGGCGGAAATGAAAAAACAAACACTGGAACCGCTGAGTGCTGACATAATAGACGACTATATCTTAAATGCATTAGGCATCCCCCTGTACTTTTCCAGGGTAAAAGGCAAAACCATGGTGTCTAACGTTCAAGATGATATTAACAAGCTTCTTGCCGCAAACAACGTTGCAATAGTTGGAAACCAGATCTTATTTTTCAGCGAGATCACAACAGTGCCCGCGGATGAGCAAATTCCGTATCTGATAAACTACTGCAGATTCCTTGAAGATTTTTACAAAAGATTAGCAAACGCCAAAATAGAATCCATCGAATCCTATAGTAAAATAAACGGAATCAAAGGAACAGAAGATAACAACTTTTTGACTTTTCGCTATCAAATAAATGTTGTAGCCTCGCAAGAATCTTTGAGAAACTTTCTGAACAGTCTTCAGGAGGCATACAAAGATAATAGGATATATGTGGTGAAGACTCTTACGCTCTCGGCACTAGACGATAATTCGACTAGCCTGCCACCTTATATTCCGCCCAAAACCTCGAGTCAGTTACCGCAAATTAAAATATTGCTAGGCATTTCAGATATGATTAAAGCTTCAATTACGGTTGATTATATAATGTTTAAGAAAAAAATTTTGAATTAAGTTATCCACATGAATTTATCTTTTTTGTATAAGAATTATGAAAAAATAGCCCTGGCGGTAATACTCATCATATTTCTCCTGGCTTTGACGTGGCTCATTGACCTATTTTATAAGTCGGAAGAGGAAAGAAATACGGGCGTCACAATAATTATCAGTAAAGCAAAATACAATCAACTACCTCAATCTTATTATGACTTCGGTACCGCTTTGGCAAACAGTCAATTATGGTTGCCATCCACGAAAAGAAATTTCGATAAAAGTGATGAGTTTTATATTGCCGTTTTTACCGATTTCATGAAGCCTTTTAAGGTAATAAGAAGCCCGGCTCTCAAGGCAGAGGGAAAGCTTATTCCGTATGAATACTGTAAAATAGGATATTGCCCTATAACAAAAGATAAAATCTCCGTACCTGATACAACTATTCTCGAAAAAAATGCCGACACAGATGAAGATGGAATCCCAGATATAGTAGAAAAAAGAATAGGACTTAATCCTGATAACACCTTAGATGCAAATCAGGATCTAGATAAAGACTCCTTTACAAACCTTTATGAGTACCAACATGGCGGAGAGTCTCTTATTAACAATGCGACAAAACACACCCCACTAATAAAAAGAGTTGTTTTGATAGACATAGCTAAAGCAAGAATCCCGTTCATTCTAAAGAAAGTGATACGAAAAGGTGAAAATAAAAAAGATTGGGATATTCAGGCCAACATAGAAGACGAGGAAGGCGACCGCAAAACTCTATTTCTCAATATTGGTTCTACTATTGATTTAAATGACAAGGAATATAAAATTAAAGACATAATTAGTAAATCTTATGAAAAACTAGATCCACATCTTAACGTAATGGTTGAATATGATGATTCAGTCGTAGTTTTAGTAAAAATTCCTAAGGGACAAGATATACAAGTAGAAGCAAACAAGCCGGCATACGAACAAGATAACATTGCAACAGTAAAGGATTTATATACAGGAAAAGCTTACAAGTTAATGATAAAAAATAGTATTACTCTTGGGGATGACACTACAGGTTTCGAGACCTATGAACTATCAAAAATAGAATATAAAGATGGGCCAGGCGAAGCTGAATCCGTAACGTTCACCAGCAATGGAAAATCATATATAGTAAAAAAGACGACAGATTATGTTAAGCCACTGGAAAAGAGTGGCACAAAAATAATAAAAGAAATATCTTCATAACAATAAGTAAACATATGACAAAAAACATTTTCAAAGTACAGAGTTTTTCAATGATATTGATCCTGACAGAATGCTTTGCGTTGCAAGCATATCTTCATGGAAAAGAGCCGTCTTCAACACAAATTTATAGCTCGACAGAAACTCAGAGAGCAGATGCAGAAAAACAGGCAGACGCGATAAGCCAGGACATACAATCTCTGGTAAAAGCTGGAAAGTTTCAGGATGCTGAAAAACTGTTTGACAAAATATTTAAAATTTATTCTTCGCTCGGCAATACAAAATATGTATCGTTAAAACTCAGCCTGCTTCAAAGTAAGAAAACAATTTTTTATAAAAATTGGGCAGATTATATCGAGAACCAGGCTACTAATGCATATTTAAATAAGGAATGGGATAAATCCATAGCACTTTCAAAGCAGTCTATGGATGTTATAAAAAAAATAAAAATAGATAATCCTTCTGCAAATACCAAGCAAGACAGGATCATGACAGAAGCATCCTCAGCTATAAATAACGAAAATTTCAAAACGGCTATATCCATTGATACCACCCTTCCCGAGTATAAATATAGGATAAAAGACTTGGAAGATTCTATCAACAAGGCTCAAGTTTACATGAAGCAGAAAGAATATCAAAAAGCAAAGAGTTGCCTGGAGGAGGCTCTTTTACTTGATCCTTATAACTACAAAGCGATGAATATGCTAAATACGCTTTATACCAATCTTTTTGACGTAGCAAAAGCCAGAACTCAGGAAGAAGATATCAAAGCAATAGCGCAAGTGCAGTGGCTTAACAACCAGCCCGTATCTCCTGAAATAACAGAAAAAGATACACTGATAGTAAAAGAAGCGCAGAGTGAGAAAAGTTCAAAAATCAAAGAAAAACTTGAAAATATAATTCTGAGTAAAATAGATTTTGACAATGCTTCTATCTCCTCTGTCTTGACTTACTTAAATAGGGAAAGTAAGATTCTCGATACAAGCGGTGATCACAACGGTATAAATATTATCCTCAAGCTCAGCGGCGCTCAGAAAGAGCCAAAACTCGTTACAATCCAACTCGATGATATGCCTATTGGAGAGGCTATAAAATATGTTTGCCTTGCTACGGGATTGAAATATCGCATTGAAGACCAGGCTGTCGTTATAGGCGATAGCTCTATAGAACAAATGGAAACCCGCTACTACCAAACCCAATCCGGTTTAATAAATTCAATAGTAACAAACCTCAATCCGATAAAGACAGATTTGCCAGGAACTGGGAAATCAAATTTCTATGACTCTAAAAATTTCTCAAAAGGCAGCTCTCTCCCTCAACAAAATGTAACTTCAGCCCAATTAATGGATTATTTCAAACAACGAGGAGTTCCTTTACCTCAAGGCTCTTCCATAGCTTGGGACAGCAAAACAAGCTTACTGATTGCGACAAACACACCTGACAACCAAAAAATCATCAATTCACTTATCAAAGAAATTGATATACAGATACCTCTAGTCCTTATTGAAACAAAATTTGTAGAAATAACAGAAGACGAACTCGAAGAGTTATCCTTTAAATGGAAAATCTCATCTACAGGCGCAAATGGAGGAATTAATCAATTTATAGATCCTGCCGGAGTATCTACTTTAGGCAATGACCCGATAGTGAGGCCTTATAACGATGGAACCGGAGAACCGGGGGCTCTTATAAAAAACTTAAGCTATACTCAAGGAAAAGGGGGGATCTTTGGGGGGACAAGCATACAATTTTGGATGTATGCTCTCGATCAAAGTACAACAGCGGAAGTACTTTCTTCTCCAAAAGTAACAACAAAAAGCGGATCTAAAGCAATAATCAAAATGGTAACAGAAGCTTACTATCCCCAGACTTGGAGTGTACCAACCATTAATACTACGGCAGGAAACTCAATTCAGCTAAATACCAGCTCCCCAACTTTTGGAGACCCTACAGACCTGGGAATAATATTAGAAGTAACTCCTACGGTAAGTCCTAATAATCATACTATTCTTCTGGATGTAAGACCGCAAGTAATAGATTTTGTAGATTGGATAAATTACCCTTATATAATTACAACATCTACAGGAACGGATACCTCCGTCGTTGAAGTTCCTGCAAAGATGGCTAAGATTTCTCATAGAGATGTCGAGACTAAAGTTAAAGTTTATGACGGAGAGACAGTAGTTCTTGGAGGAACGATAAAAGAAAAAAGCACCTATGTTAATGATGAAATGCCATTTCTCGGAGATATTCCTCTTGCAGGCAGACTATTCAAATCTAAATATGAAAAAACCGAACGAAAAAACCTTTTGATATTCGTTACGGCAAGACTTGTAACGCCTAGCGGGGAGCCTCTAAGGAAGCAGACAAATGGATTATTTGACTTTGGAAGATAATGATTTCAATAGAATTGACTTTTTTGAATAGGAAAAATATGAGTAAAACAGTTTTAAAAACAGGTCTTTTTTTATATTTATTGTCAAGTATCCTGAGCTGCCTCTCAGCCCGAGGTAATGTCACGACTGAAAACCTTACGGCATCAGACTATGAAAAGAGACATGCAGCCATAAAAGAAAGTGATTCTTTTGAGATCGATAATTTGATGAAAGAGGCGAGCACTTACTATCTGGACAAGAATTACCAGCAATCAAAAGAAAAGTACTTAAAAGCTATTTCAATTCTCTCTGCTTCTACCCCAGGCGCCCCTGACTTCCAGAAAAAAATTTCGCACATAAAGGATGCTCTTTCCAATGTTTATACTGCATGGGCTCAAGACATACTTCAGGAAGCGCAAGAGGAAGCCGTTACTGGAAAAACAGATAAAGCCATAGAACTGTGCACTCAGGCAAAAGAAATGAATCCTGCATGCAAGGATATTGCTAATAAGCTGATACAAAAGTATTCTGACATAAAAAACAACAGTCAATATAAAGAATCAATATCGGACGAAAAAGTTAACCCGTCTTATAAAGACAAGTTATATAAAGTAGATGTTCTTTATGAACAGGGAAAAACTCTATTTAACAAGCACCTTTATAATCAAGCGAAAGACAAATTTCAGGAACTGCTTTTAACAGATCCATACAATGTAAATGCGATAGAATATATCAAGCAAATAAATGGGATAATACTAAAGGCAGGAGATTATAGGACAAAAGTAACTTCGACAGAACGGAAAGCCGAAATGGAGTGGGAAAAGTTGTCGCCTATTCTTCCAAAAACTTTAAGCGGGGATCGTGTTGATTTAATGGAAAATCAACCTATTAAAAAGTCTGACGATGAACTTTCGAATATAAAAGAAAAGCTTGATAAACTCATCATCAGTAATATAAATTTCGAAGAAGTCCCCATAGATACAGCTATGCTCTTTCTAAAAACAGAAAGTCAAAAAGCAGATCCTTCAGGAAAAGGAATCAATTTTTTTCTGAGAATAGAAACGCAACAGCAGCCAGCCCAGCCGCAGGATAATAGCAAGAAAGATGCAGAATGGGATCAGGATCAAGCGCAGCAGCAGAAAGAAAAAGCAAACCCTGCAAATCAGTATCTCATAACTATAGTTCTCGATAATGTCCCGCTAGGCAAGGCCATTGACTATATTTGCAAATCTGCAGGACTCAAATACAAGGTCAGCAAATATGCTGTTGAAATATTCTCTCCCAATGTCCAATTTGACGATTTTGACACGCAGGTACTACCGGTAGAAAAAGAGATCTTCGACCAGGCAAAGAACGAAACGACAGATCTGAAGAATTACTTCACTGAAAGAGGCATTAATTTTGGAGAAGGAGCAACAGCTGTTTACGATCCTAAAATCAGCAGATTAATTATAAGAAATAGCCAGTATGAAATCCAAAAAATAAAGAAATTACTTGACGAGACTGAAAAAAGACTTCCTCAAGTGTCCATAGCGGCAAAATTCGTAGAAATGCAGCAAACAGATTTTGACGAATTAGGATTTGAATGGAAAATGTCAAAGACAGGTGGACCCAATGCACATTTGGATAGAAATGACTCAATAAACAGATTTGCAAGTGACGCTGGAATACCAGATAAGGAATTTGGATTCGTATATAAAAACGGCGGATTCCAACTGGAATCAACATTACACGCGCTCCAGCAGAATAAGCGAATAGAAGTGCTTTCTGCGCCAAAAGTAACCACTCTGAGCGGGCATAGAGCTATTATAAGACTGGTAACAGATGAAATATATCCAACAGGATGGAATGCAGGAACTAGCACTTTAGGAACGGTAACATCAGCCCCTGGATATACAATCGGAGCGAATCCTATAGTAAATGTAAACAACACAACTCCTATAGGAGTGATGCTAACAGTACTGCCAATTGTAAGTACAGACAATTACACCATAGATTTAAGCCTAGAACCAGTTGTGCAGGACTTTGACAGCTGGATCGATTATTCTTCCCCAATAGACCCGCAACAACTTTATCAAGGCGTAAAGATGCCTGTAATAACGGCCAGAACAATTCAAACTAGCGTAAGGTCATTTGATGGCGAAACGGTAATAATGGGCGGGGTCTTCAAGGATGAGACAACAAAGATTGATGACTCAATCCCTATTCTTGGAGATATGCCACTGGTAGGCAGGCTCTTCCAATCAGAAGCTGAAGAGGCTTCTAAAACAAATCTTCTGATATTTACCACGGTTCAACTGATACGAGCTGACGGCACGCCGCTTCGGCCATCAAAATATAACGGGGTTCCCGCTTTCAGGGAATAGCAACACCCTGCCATAAGGTAAGTTTATTCAGCAAAATACGCCATAAAATTAGGCGAACAGCTCGACGATCTGTCCCTGCTTGATGTTGTATTTTCCCAAAGTAGGGCGACCTCGCCGAGGGCGCCGCGTTTTCTTATAGTAGGTCGATTCCTTTAGCCGTGCGCTTTAGCAAGGTAAAGCGCCGCAATTGGCTAATATGTCATTATGTTTATATTCTAGCCTCGGGCGTGAGCCCGTGGGAAGCGTTATCACATAAAAATCAAGCCCTCATGCAGTGAGCAGGGCGACACTTTGAGTTTTTTCGACAACATACTTCCTTGCAAAATCGACGCCACGCACATTCAAACTGACACATACTTTACTAAACTCTTACCTTATTTTCGGTCCGACGAAGCGGGCCACTCCATCTCATTCACCAGTATTGGGCATTTGCACATAGTTTGGTGAATATTTAATACTTACGCGAGAAGGGTTTTTATTATCTCAATTCAATCGAAAGCTTTGAAACAAGAATGGCTCTTATTTCTTCATGGGCCTTGTTTACTTCAGAGTCGGTAAGAGTCCTCTCGGTGCTTCTGTAGGTAAGAGAGTATGCAAAACTCTTCTTACCTTCTCCCAGTGTTTTATCGCGATAGAGATCAAACAAATCTATGCTTTCCAGGATGGAGCATCCTGAAGAGTTCATACAATCAACAATCTTTGCATTACCCAAAGATTCATCGCAAACAAGGGCGATATCTCTAGAAACAGAAGGGTACACAGGAACAGGGCTATATTTCGACACTTCTCTGCACTCTTCGTATTCCACAAGTTTTTCCAGATTAACTATAGCTACGTAAAGAGGAGATCTGAGCCTCATGCCCTTAGTAACACTGTCTGATACCTCGCCAAAAGAAGCTATAGTTTCATTCTTTAAAATAATATTTGCAGATATTCCTTCTTTGAACAAAGGAGATTTACTCTCCTGTAACGAGTATTCTTTTAGAGATCTTTGGCCAAACCATGACTCCAAAAGTCCTTTCATGTCAAAAAAGTCATAAGAACGTTTCTTTTCGTCAGAATACATTTCAGGATGAATTCTCCCCGTCAATGCTATGCAACAAGAATACATCTCTTCTTTTTGATATTTCTTTGAGTAAACTTTACCTGTCTCGAATAAAGCAAGATCATGTATATTGTGCGCAACATTCCTATTAACGGCTTTTAGTACACCAAACAGCAAGGAAGGTCTCATTGCGGAACTTTCCGCACTAATCGGATTTATGACCTCTAAAAGTTCTTTTTCTTCGAAAAGATCATCTTTCAAAATCTGTTTCTTATCAATCAGAGTATAATTTACGCACTCCGTTAATCCCAAAGCAACCAGTTGGTTTCTGGCTGTTTCGATATTGTAATAAGAGTCTTTCTTAAAAGAACTGGCAGCCTGAGCATATACTTTTCTTTCAGGGATATTTGAAAGCCCATAAATCCTTATCACCTCTTCGGCAAGGTCGGCTTCGCGTTCAATGTCCAATCTGAAAGTTTTAGATTGAACTTCACAGGAAATATTGGTAATATTTTCAACGTAAATTTCAAGCTTTCTGAAAATTGAAATTATTTTTTCATTACTGATATCTACCCCAAGTAGCGCCCTGAGGTTATCAAACCTGCATAAAACTTTTTTGGCAATTGGCAGCATAGAATTATCTACAACCGTAATAAGCTCGGAATCTATCTCTCCTCCTGCTATTTCCTGAATTAATAACGCAGCTCTGTTACTTGCATTTTCTAATGCAGAACTATCAACTCCCCGTTCAAACCTATAAGAAGAATCGGAATTAATAGCAAGATCTCTTGTGGCTTTTTTAACCCTTAATGAATTAAAATAAGCACTCTCTATCAAAATATTTTTTGTCTCAAACCCAACTCCGCTTTCTTCTCCCCCCATAACTCCGGCTATGGCTACTGGCTTTGATGCATCAGCTATTACCAGATACTCGCTGTTTAGTTCGTATTCTTTCGCATCGAGAGCTTTTATTTTCTCGCCGCAATTAGCCCTTCTGACTATTATTTTTCCGCCTTGAAGCTTGTTTAAATCAAATGCGTGAAGGGGCTGCCCTGTTTCAAACAGGACAAAATTGGTTATATCAACAATATTATTAATCGGTCTCAGTCCAATACTTTGAATAGCCTCTTTAAGCCAGTGAGGACTCTCTGCAACTTTTACATTTCTTACGACCCTGGCAGTGTACTTGGGACAACTGTCAAAATCTTCTATTGACACACTGACATCTGTTCCTTTTGAATATTTTGATATAGCTGTCTCAGGATACCTTATTTTGTTGTCAGAAACAGCCTGAATTTCCCTGGCTATACCGATAAAAGAATTCCAGTCCGGCCTGTTTGAGGTTATTTCCAAATCATAAATAGTATCTGGTTTATAATATTCTTTCAGAGAAGCGCCCGCCTTACAATCCTGAGGCAATTCCAGCAGCCCGGCAGAATCCCCTGCAATGCTCAATTCAGACCTGCTGCAAAGCATGCCAAAAGAATCCACGCCTCTAAGTTTTGCCTGCTTTATCGTCAGTTCAGTTTTCTTTTCGTGATCAACAAGCAGGGTACCTATTTGAGCAAGAGGTACTTTCTTTCCTGCGTCACAGTTTGAAGCTCCGCAAACTATTTGAAGTTTTTCTTTTCCCGAATCAACTATGCAAACAGAAAGCTTATCCGCATTAGGATGAGCTTTTCGCTCAAGTATTTCAGCTGCTACGATCCCGTCAGAGATTTGGTTGATATTTTCAACAGCCTCCACCTCTACTCCCAGCATCGTAAGTTTTTCCACGAGCTCATCTGTTGAAAAAGGAATATCTATATATCTCGAAAGCCAGTTATACGAAATTTTCATTTTTATAAACCTCTAAATTTATTGGAATTATGTCTGCAAATGCAACAAATTCTTTTTCGACTATTTCGCCAATAGAAACCGGAATTCTTTTTGTAAACATCGGCCCATTGACTACGACTGTGTGAAATTCTCCATTTTCTCCACAAACATCACAATTTTCAGGAAGTTCTGTTATTAATTCCTTCGACCACAGCCGTCCTGCAAAATGCTTCGGCAGTTTTTTTAGATCAACACAACTGATGTAGGTTTCTAACCCTGATGACAACATTTGTTCTGACAACTCTTTAGTAGAAATTCCCCACAAAGGAAAAATTGGCTCAATCCCTGTCGCATTAAGTTGATTCTCGCGATATTGCCTTACATCAGTAAGGAACAAATCCCCAAATGCCATACATTTAATTTCTTTTGGAACCACATCAGATATAAACTGTTTCATAATAGTTTCATACTGCTCATTTGAACAAGGATCAGGCAATTGTATTATGTGAATAGGAAGATCAACAGCTTCGGCTTGTTTTTTAAGGAGCTTCACCCGTGTGGAATGCATAGCTACCCTGTCATATTTCTGGTTTATAGTTGTAAATAAGCCCACAACCTCAAAATCCAAAGATTTCTGCAAAGAATAAAGAGCCCAAGCACTATCTTTTCCACTGCTCCAGCTTAACAATGTTTTCTTCTTAATTTCACTCAAAACTTAACACCTTGAACTTAAAACTGATTTAAGAATCTGATATCATTATCATAAAAATATCTGATATCGCTAATCCTGTGTCTTATCATAGTTATTCTTTCCACGCCCATTCCCCAGGCAAATCCCGACCATACTTCAGGGTCATATCCCACATTACGAAAAACATTGGGGTCAACCATTCCTGCACCGGAAATTTCCAGCCATCCGGAATACTTGCATACATTGCAGCCTTTGCCGCCGCACATTACGCATGAAAAGTCATACTCTACGCTAGGCTCTGTAAACGGAAAGAAATGCGGTCTGAATCTTATCTTAACATTTTCGCCGAGAATTTCTTTGGCAAAATACATGAGAGTGCTCTTTAAGTCCGCCAAAGAAACATTTTTGTCTATGTAAAGTCCTTCCACCTGATAAAAGTTAGCGCTATGCGTCGCATCCGGCGTATCAGGTCTGAAACAAGGCCCCGGAGCAATTATTCTTACAGGCGGCTCCTGTGATTCCATAACCCTTATCTGAACAGTAGAAGTCTGAGTCCTCAGAATCCTGCCGTCAGGGAAATAGAAAGTGTCGCTCTTTTCTCTTGAAGGATGATCCTTGGGCGTATTTAAAGCATCAAAACAATGATACATCGTTTCAATATCTGGCCCTTCTGCGACAACAAATCCTATTCTCCTGAAGATAGCAACACAATCGTCTATTGTTTGCATAATCGGGTGTTTTTTTCCGTATTTCCAGCTTCTCCCAGGCAAAGAAATGTCAATACCTCTGGAATCCTTGCCCCCTGAATTCTCTATTTCTTCCAGTTTTGCTGAAATAAGTTCAGCAACCTTATTTTTAACATCGTTAAAGGCCTTTCCTGCTTCAGGCTTTTGAGATTTCTCTATAGCTCCCAGCTCTTTTGTGAGAGAAGTGAGTGAACCATTCCTGCCCACAACAGATGCCTTTACTTTTTCCAATTCATCTTTTGTCTTTACCTGTATCAGTTCACTCTCGAGCTGAGATAAAATTGAATGAAGACTATCTATTAAAATTTTTATGCTCATATAATTCGGTATATATAAAAGCCTTTAACAAAACAGACTGACTGCTCCATTAAAGGCTTAATTTGTTTTACACTAATTATTAGTTAGACATTTTGCTTTAAAGCTTCTTTTACCATATCAACAATAGTTGTAAATGCCTGACTATCGCGAACAGCCATTTCAGACAACATCTTTCTGTTTAATGTTGAATCAATCAACTTCAGGCCGTGTATAAACGAACTGTAGTTCATGTCCTGCATTCTACATGCAGCATTAATACGGATAGTCCAAAGTTTTCTATACTGCTGTTTCTTCTGTTTTCTGCCAACATAAGCGTGCTGATTGGCTTTTGTAACAGCGTCATAAACTGTTCTTATATTTTTACTGCTTGCGCCGCGAAACCCTTTTGCCCTATTAAGAGCTTTTCTGCGTCTTTTACGCGAAGGAACTGAAAAAGTCGTTCTCATTTAAAATCACTCCATTATGTTCGTTTTCTTAGTAAACTTATCTTGGCAAGCCGTACGGTAATGCGGCTTTGATTCTTGACATTTCTGTAGCTTTTACTTCTGTGCCTCCAGAAAGATGACGTTTACGTTTTGAGCTCTTCTTTGTGAGAATGTGACGGGCTCCGGCCTTGTTACGGCGGAATTTCCCTGTCCCCGTCTGTTTCAGGCGCTTTGCAGCACACTTTCTTGTTTTCATCTTAGGCATCGTTTTAACTCCTTTATTTTAAAAGTGTTTTTATATATCCGGCAGGGCAGATGCCAAAATCCAGCCTATACCGGTTACTTTATACTTAAAAAACCTTGTTAGATAAATCTTATCTAAGGTTTTATGTGTTCATAAACTTATTTAATTTTGTGACTTTTCTCCACTACTGGAAAAATAAATCCCACAAAACATATTGCAGACAATGACATCCCATATTTTTTTGTTACATATATCGACGTGGTGTTAAATTTCATTTCCCCTGTTTGCTTTAGTCCTCTAATCTTCAATTCATGTCCGAGAGACTCTTTTAATTTTTCTATTGCGTCTCTTTCAGCTATTTCTGCGCTAACTTTTTGTTTCTCGTAAATTCTTTCATATTCTGCAGCAAAGCCACCAACGCAAACACCCTTTGAATCAACAGCCCATACCCTTCCTATTCCGGTAGATAGGGTGTCCCCCTTGTACCCACCAACTCTAGCCATTATGCTTTCCAAAACAGCTCCGTGGTGAAAATCCCCCTTTGCCTCATCTAAAGATATTTCATATGACTCGGGAGGTAAGACAGAGGTATAAAAAACTACATTAAAATCCTCTATTCCTGCTTTTAAAAGAGCTAAGTCATAAGAAAAGGTTTCATAGGGATCCGGAGGAATTCCTTCGTCCGACTCCCCATTCCCCGCTGTGATAAAATATGACGTTGGAATTCTTGTTCCATATTCAACAGCTCTCACATGTACCGCTGAAAAAAATGTCAAAATAACTGCTGTTAAAAGAAATCTTTTTATCACTTCAACATCCCTTCTTCTTTTTTTAGTTATAAATACCAGTAAAAAGGAAGGAAGATGTCAAAAATCAGCTATTACTGGCCTAAATTGCTTTAAGTTTTGAATGTTGATTTTTAGTCAGCAGAAGATATCGCTATCAACTGCCAACTATATTCAACAATAAACTTAATCTAATTAACGGCGTCCGCCTCTGTCGCCACCGCCGAATCCGCCGCGTGAACCGCCGCCAAATCCGCCGCGTGAACCGCCGCCAAATCCGCCGCGTGAACCGCCGCCGAATCCGCCGCGTGAACCGCCGCTACCTGGAGCGCGCTCTTCTCTTGGACGGGCTTCATTAACTGTCAATGGGCGGCCTTTGAGTTCCTTTCCATTTAATTCAGCAATTGCTTTCTTGGCTTCTTCGTCATTGGCCATTTCAACAAATCCAAATCCTCGTGAATTACCAGTAAATTTGTCTTTAACTATTGATGCTTTGCTTACTTCGCCATAGGCACTAAATGTATGCTTAACATCTTCTTCTGTTGCTTCGTGAGCAATATTTCCTACATAAATATTCATCTTTTATATCCTAATAAATTCGGCCTGTATTAAGCCATTTTTAATTGCGAATTACTAATTAAATTAAATTAACGACGTCCGCCTCTGTCGCCACCACCGAAACCACCGCGTGAACCGCCGCCGAAACCACCGCGTGAACCGCCGCCGAAACCGCCGCGTGAACCGCCGCCGAATCCGCCACGTGAACCACTGCTACCGCCTTCTTCTCTTGGACGGGCTTCATTAACAGTTAATGGACGACCTTCAAGTTCTTTTCCGTTTAATTCAGCAATTGCTTTCTTAGCTTCGTCGTCATTGGCCATTTCAACAAATCCGAAACCGCGTGAATCACCGGTAAATTTGTCTTTAACTATTGACGCTTTGCTTACTTCACCATAGGCACTAAATGCCCTCTTAATATCTTCTTCTGTTGATTTGTGGGCAATATTCCCTACATAAATATTCATATCTTTTATATCCTAATAATTTCGGCCTATATTTAAGCCATTTTTTAATTTTTATATTCTGGAAACTTTTAAAGAATTCCTAAAATAATTTCTACTATTAACGACGTCCGCCTCTGTCTCCGCCGCCGAATCCGCCGCGTGAACCGCCACCAAATCCGCCACGTGAACCACTGCTACCGCCTTCTTCTCTTGGACGAGCTTCATTCACCGTCAATGGACGACCTTTGACCTCTTTTCCATTTAATTCGGCAATTGCTTTTTTAGCATCTTCATCATTAGTCATTTCAACAAATCCAAAACCGCGTGAATTGCCGGTGAATTTGTCTTTAATTATTGATGTTTTGCTTACTGCACCATAAGCACTGAATGTCTGATTAAGATCTTCTTCTGTTGCTTCGTGGGCAATGTTTCCTACATAAATGTTCATTTTTCTCCTTACTTTATGCTTATTTGTTTATTTTTTTGATTAATATTATTTAGGGTTTAATGAAGCGAGTATTGATTTGCCAGCCAAAACCGGCGGTCCTTCAGCATTCCCGAAGGCTTCAAGAAGTTTTAATGCTTTGTTTATCATTTCGAAACCTTGATTCTGATAAGCTGCTTCACGACCTCTGAAAACAAGTGCAAGTTTTACTTTATATCCTTTTTTCAGAAATTCTTCTGCGTGTGTTAACTTAACTTGGAAATCATGTTCGTCCGTATTCGCATGGAAACGAAGTTCTTTGAGTTTCTGAACAATCTGATGTTTCTTCTGACTCTTATGCTTACGTTTCTGATCGTAACAGAGTTTTCCGTAATCAAGAATCCTGCAAACCGGTGGATTAGATTGATCAGAAACAACCACCAAATCCAGTCCTGCTGCCTTTGCCAGTTCAAAAGCTTTTGCCTTGGATACTACACCAAGCTGATTTCCATCAACTCCGACTAATCTCAGCTGATCGTAATTCAGCTGCCGCTCATTTTTTACTAATCTGGCTATATTTGCCTCCTAGTTTTAATATTTATAGTTAAAAAACCTCAAAGAATTAAGAGAAGATACAGCCGTCTGGATAAAATTCAACATTTGGCTATAAAGAATTTATATCAATTTTTTAAACTTTTGTCAATATATCGTTATAAAGCTTCTTTTTAAGCTCATCAATGGGAACAGCTCCCAACTCTCCCTCTCTCCTGGATCTTACCGATACGCTCCTGTCTGCAACCTCCTTATCACCTACTACCGCAATGTAAGGAGTTCTCATATTTCTGGCATTTTTTATCTTAGCACCAATAGTTTCAGAACGATCATCAACTTCTACCCTATATCCTAAAGATCTCAGTTCTACTTGCAGCTCTTTAGCGTAAGCATGGTGATTATTAGTAATAGGAAGAATCCTTATCTGTTCAGGCGCAAGCCATAAAGGAAAAGCTCCACCGTAGTGCTCCACAAGTATTCCAAAAAAGCGTTCCAAAGAACCAAGAAGAGCCCTGTGTACCATAAACGGCTGGTGCCTTTGCCCGTCATCACCTACATAGGTCATTCCAAACCTTTCCGGAAGGTTAAAGTCGAACTGAATAGTAGTCATCTGCCATTCTCTGCCGATCGCATCTTTTATTTTTAAGTCAATTTTAGGTCCATAAAACGCCCCGCCGCCCTTGTCAACTTCGCATTCAAGTCCATATTCTTTAACAGCGTTTTCCAACGACGTCAAAGCCTTTTCCCATCTTTCCGGAGCGCCTACAGCCTTTTCAGGGCGAGTTGCCAAATAAGCTTTGATACTGGTAAATCCAAAATCCTTCCAAATTTTTAAACTAAACCCTAAAACATCGGAAATTTCTTTTTCAATTTGTTCAGGAGTACAAATAATGTGCGCGTCATCCTGCGTAAATCCTCTAACCCTCAAAAGCCCGTGAAGGACGCCGCTCTTTTCGTATCTATAGACAGTTCCGAGCTCAGCCCACCTCAAAGGAAGTTCTTTGTAAGATCTAAGGCTTGACTGATAAATTTCAATATGAAAAGGACAATTCATCGGTTTTACATAATAGTCATTTCCGTCTATATCCATCGGAGAGTACATTGAATTCTTGTAAAAGCTTAAATGTCCACTGGTTTCCCAAAGTTGAGACTTGCCAATATGCGGAGTATAAAGGAGATCATAACCATTACCATAATGCTGTTCTCTCCAATAAGTTTCAAATATATTTCTTATCATTGCTCCTTTGGGATGCCACAAAACAAGCCCGCCGCCAACTTGTTCGGAAATGCTGAACAAATCCAATTCTTTACCAAGTTTTCTATGGTCTCTTTTCTTTGCCTCTTCGAGAAGTTTTAAATATTCATGAAGCTCTTTTTTATCAGGAAACGCGGTGCCATAAATCCTCTGGAGCATGGGATTTGTTTCTTTTCCTCTATAATATGAACCTGCAATGGAAAGCAGTTTTATTGCACCAGCCTGTCCAGAATGCTCAACGTGAGGACCTCTGCAAAGGTCTACAAAATCTCCCAGCTTGTAAAAAGAAATTTTCTCTCCTTCCGGAATATCAGCCAGCCTTTCAATTTTATACGACTGCAATTTGGCAGATAAAAGCTTTGTCGCCTCTTCTCTTGAAAGTTCCATGTATTCAAAAGGAAGCCTGAGATTAATTATCTTTATTATTTCTTTCTCTATATTTTCCAGATCTTCAGGAACAAGCCTGTGCTCCATATCAAAATCATAATAAAAACCTTCCGCTGTTGAAGGGCCGATATCAAATTTAACATTTGGAAATAATTTATCTACAGCTGCCGCCATTATGTGCGCAGCGCTGTGTCTCAAAGTCTCTATCGGAAATTTGGACATTTTTTTTAACTCCTGCAAAAAAGTTTTAGGTTTTAAGTGTTAAGATTTAAGTAACAATGTCGTTTTTTCTTGCCCTTATGCAAACAAATGACGGGAATTTCTTTATTTTTTCGTGAATGAAGTTTTATACCCCAAAATTCATCTGCACTTTTAATTCGTTATTCAGCAAACTCTTTACAGGCTCAAACGTTTTTCTATGAATTGGACAATGCCCATATTTTATTATTGCTTCCATGTGCGTTTTTGTTCCATATCCCTTATTTTCAGCAAATCCGTAATTCGGATAAGTTTCAGAATATTCATCCATTATTCTATCTCTGTAAACTTTTGCCAGGATACTAGCTGCCGCGATACTGGCAGATTTTCCATCACCTTTAACTATTGCCTTTGACGGCACCGGCATATTTGAAACCGGCAATCCATCAATCAGCGCAAATTGCGCAATTTCAAGAGATTCTACGGCCATTCTCATTCCTTTATGAGTTGCCTGAAGAATATTAAGTGAATCTATCTCTTCCACACTCAGTTCTACTATTGAGTATATCTTTGCGCAAGAAATAATTTCATTATATAAAATTTCACGTTGTTTAGCAGAAAGCTTTTTTGAATCATTGACTACGGGGAGGTTTTTTCCTTTTTCAAAAATCACGGCAGCCACAACAACCGGCCCCGCAAGAGGCCCCCTTCCCGCCTCATCAACCCCAGCCACAAAAAAAATATCGCCGTCCCATATTTCCCTTTCATAGGCAAGCATAGGATGACGATAACTTATTTTATTCATGGTTCGCGGTTCATAGTTATTGAAAGATTTTTTCCGACAACCATCAACTACCAACTATCAACTAATTACTAGCCTGATCTTTTATTCTTGCGGCTTTTCCTGCTCTGTCTCTGAGATAGTAAAGTTTAGCTCTTCTGACTTCGCCTTTTTTCTGAACTTCTATCTTTACGATACGTGGAGAGTTAATAGGATAAACTCTTTCCATTCCCTGCCCGAAAGCTATGCGTCTCAGCGTAAAAGTTTCTTGTATGCCTGACCCCTTCTTGGCAATCACTGTTCCAGCGAAAGCCTGAACACGTTCTGTCTTTCCTTCAATAATCTTCGAGTAAACTTTCAAAGTATCACCGACATTGAAGGAGGTAAGATCAGTTCTGCACTGCGCTTTGTTGACCTTTTCCATTAAATTCATTTTTTATTTTCCTCCAGGATTTCAATTAAAACTAATTTTAATCTTTTTTCTCTTTTAAAAAATCTTCGTATAAATCCGCCCTTTTTTCCTTAGTTGCCTTTATAGATTGCTCTCTTCTCCATTCTTTTATCAATTTATGATTTCCTGAGAGCAAAATATCCGGAACCCTCATACCGCGATACTCCACAGGCCGCGTGTATTGCGGATATTCCAACAAATTATTGCTGAAACTTTCTTCCTTTGAGGATGCATCATCACCCAATACGCCAGGAAGAAGCCTCACTACGCTATCCACTATCACCATCGCAGGTATATTCCCGCTGGTAAGAACGTAGTCACCTATAGAAATCTCTCTGTCAATGAGCTTTTCCCTAACACGCTCATCAATACCCTCATAATGTCCGCAAACAACTACGAGATGTTTTTCTCCGCTTAGTTCTCCAGCTATTTTCTGACTGAATCTTTCCCCTTTCGGAGATGTCAAAATAACACAGCTGCCTTCTTTCCTGCACGATTCTATCGCACGAAAAAGTGGATCAGCCATCATCAGCATTCCAGGTCCACCACCATACGGTGCGCCATCCACTGTCCTGTGTTTGTCTTCAGTAAAATCTCTCGGATTAATAGTATCTATCGATACGATTCCGGCTTTTATAGCCCTGCCTATTATGCTTTCGGCAAAAGGCCCAAAAAAAACATCAGGAAACAAGGTGACAATATCAATCCGCACCTTAGTCTAAAACCTCAACATTTACCTGCTGATTTAAACGGCTGGCCGCGCCAGTTACAAGCGCCCTTATAGCCATTATAGTCTTTCCGCTTTTACCAATTATTTTACCAATATCTTCTTTCTTGCAGTTAATATTGATAACTTGTCCTTTTTCGCTATTTTCCAGCTCAACTTTTACCAGCTCTGGACTATCAACAAGAGACCTTACAACGTAGTCAACAAAGTTTACCACATCTTTCAGAGACCCCTTCTTTACAGTCGGAACACTTTCTTCCTTAGCAGGCCCGCTCTTTCCGGAAAACATATTAAGTAGTTTCTTAATCACTATATACACCTTCGTTAAATGCAAAAGCAAAATTATGCTTGTGCTGCTGCTTGCTCTTCTTTTTTGGCTTCAGCAGCTGGAGCAGCAACTTCTTTTTTCTTATAATCTTTTTTCGGCTTTGGAATACCCTTTGCACGGAGAATAACGTCATTGACGATTTCCGAAGGCTGAGCGCCACGGGCTATCCAATATTCCGCTCTGGCCACATCTACTTTCTCATCCTGGTGTCTTGGATCGTAGTATCCGATATTCTCTATGATATTTCCGTCTCTTTGAGCTCTTGCATCTGCTACTACAATACGGAAACATGGCTTATTCTTTGCACCTGTTTTTTTCATTCTGATTCTTACAGCCATTTAACAATTACCTCGCTTTTTGCTGTTTTTCTTAAAATTTCTATACTATTAAAACTTAAAAACCTAAGCTAAAATTCTCCACCAATAGAACTGAAGCGCCTAAAATACAGCCCTGTTTTTATTATTTCAATAATTACTGCATAAAAAAATGCCTATTTTCGAAATCTCACTAAGATAGACAAAACAGAAAAAACTATTTTAACCCGATTTTTATTTGCGAATATAGCTTAGGAATAATATAGTCTGCTCAGTATTAACATTCCGGATTATATATCTACAAAAAAATAAAAGGATTCGGCTGTGGCTTACAAAAATATTTTTTTATTGCTCTTGCTTCTGTTCTACGTTTGCGGCTGTTCCATATTCAGATCTACGTCGGCAACTACATATTTTGATTTGGGAGCTTCCAGAATGTCGGAATCAAAAAACTATAACATTGATGTAGAGCGTTTCGTATCGGATCTTCCATCTTCCACAAAAATGGTCTTCAGAAAAAATTCGAATGAAATAGAATATGATGCTTATAATAATTGGGCACAAACGCCTCAAAACATATTGACGAAATACTTGATCTTTTATTTCAGTAACCCTCAAAAACAAACTGATTCAAAACCTGCCAACAACAGGCTGATTATTGACGGAAATATATACAATTTTGAATGTAATATAGACGCTAAAGAAGCAGTGCTAAATACAAGAATAAAAATCATTCAGAATGAGACGATTATCTTGAACAAGATATATAGCATCAGGGAAAAAATGACTATATTGACAGCATCTGACTTCTCCAAAGCTATGGCAAAGGCAGCATTTAAGCTGGCACAACAGATAGAAAACGATATAGACAAATTAAACATTAAGTAATATTAAAGAGAAAGTTGCATATCATGAATATGGTCGAAAAACCAACACAGCTCGTCAGCAAGGAAGACATAAAGAAAAGGGTACAACTTCTAGGGAAACAAATTACTGAAGATTTCAGGGGTAAAAGTCTTACGATCATATGCGTAATGAAAGGATGTATTCCATTCACCGCAGACCTGATAAGAAACATACCCATTCCTTTTAAGCTTGACATTATACATGCCTCTTCTTATATAAATACAGAAAGCACGGGCACTGTCAACATCCTTTTCGAACCAGTATTGGACATTAGAGGGGAAAGCGTACTGATAATAGACGATATACTTGACACTGGTCGCACCTTGAGCAAGATAACAAAAACTTTTCAAAAATATTCTCCATCAGAAACAAAAATCTGTGTCCTTCTGGATAAGCCCTCAAGAAGAATTGAACCTGTTTATGCAGATTATGTAGGATTCGAAATCCCAAATGCTTTCGTAGTTGGCTACGGTTTAGATTACAATGAATATTACCGCAATCTGCCTTATATAGGCACTTTAGAATAAAACTAACAATCAATATAAAGTACATAAGAGTAAAACGTGTTATATTTTTTAAGTAATTTTAGCGATTTCTTTGGCCCCTTTCGTTTGTTCAAATATGTAACGTTCAGAGCAGGCCTGGCCACCGCCGTGGCTTTCTTACTTGTCGTTCTTCTATCACCTATGACAATCCGTCTGCTCAAAAGACTCAACACCACCGCCCCCTCAAGACACAAAGGGCTCATACCAGACCAATACATTGATTCAGACAAGGAAAAAACCCCCAGCATGGGTGGTATTCTAATAATCTTCGGAATAGTTGTCGCAACTCTTCTTTTTGCCAATCCCACAAATCCGCTCATGTATATATTCCTGATAACTACCATTGCCTTAGCTGCTATAGGCTTCGCAGATGACTATGCAAAAGCAGTTTACCGTAAACGCGATGGAATACCCGGAAAACTCAAACTTCTTCTTGAGTTCCTAATCGCAGCCGGCGCAGTATTATATCTCTTTACTGTCACAGACAAGTCAATTTACATGCAGTCATTCTTAGTCCCTTTTTTAAAAGAGCCATTACTTGCCGGATTCTACGGGGCGTTATTAACCTTCCCTTTAGGAATACTTGTAGTAGTAGGATCTTCCAATGCAGTGAATCTTACTGACGGAAAAGATGGGCTTGCAATAGGATGCATTATATTTTGCGCAATAGCATTTGCAGTATTCGCGTATGCAACAGGTAACAAAGTATTCTCCGATTATTTACTCATAAATTATCTCCCGGGCGCAGGAGAAGTTGGCATATTTGCGTCAGCAATAGTTGGGGCTTCTTTAGGATTCCTATGGTATAATTGTCACCCCGCATCAATATTTATGGGAGACACCGGAAGCCTAGCTTTAGGCGGTTCAATAGGGCTGATAGCTGTGCTGCTAAAAAAAGAACTTGTTTTGGTTCTTGTTGGAGGAGTATTTGTTATAGAAGCTCTTTCTGTAATAATACAGGTGTTTTACTTTAAATTATCAGGAGGGAAAAGAGTATTTCTTTGCACGCCAATACACCACCACTTCGAAAGAAAGGGCTGGAAAGAAACTCAAATCGTAATAAGATTCTGGATCCTCGGCGTTATCTTCGCCCTTATGGGACTTGCCACACTCAAATTACACTAATGGGTACTTTCTAAAGTCCTCTTTTGGGGAATTTACTGAAAAGATACCTGTCTTTGCTACAGTACCAGACACTGCAAGCCGCCACTTTGTCGGCTAATAGCTTTTGCTCCTTTACTCCTAAGTAACGTTGCTAATTCTTCAAATTGCTCGCCTTTGCTTTCTAACGCCATATCAAGAGCGGTTTTTTTTAGTTTTTCATTGGTTTGATTGACATTTTTAATCTTATTAAGCTCAAACATCACTTTTACTGAATTGACAGCGCCAAGTGAAACTGCTTGTAGAAACCTGGTATTATCAAAACCACAGAAATCAAATCCAGCATCCATATCTTGTGTAACCTTAAAGGGAGTATTCACATCGATACTTAAGTCAGAAGTTAATATACTTCTTACTACATCCGCATCATCTAGTTCCAAGGCTAAACGTAGTTTTATCTGGTCTAAATACTTCTTCTCTTCATCGCTAGCAGTCTTTTCGTGCAACAAACTTTGCAAGTATTTTTTCATCAACTCTTTATCAGTTCTTAACACGGCAGACACAAATAGTTTTTCCCAAAAAAAATTGAATTTCTGGTACCTTGATTCTTCATCTTTTGATAAATACTCTGAGACACTGCCTCCAGCACTGCCAATAACATCAAAACCTAGTACAATACGCCCGGTAGATACCCATTCTTTGTTTTTTAACCACAAATCACTGCCGTATTTACCCTTCCATAAACCTTTTACAAACCTTCGGTAATAGCTGCTATAAATACGCTGTGCCAAGTCTAAAGCATTATTGCAATTAACTACACCACCATCACTGCTTACATCTAATAATGGATAAGAATTCCCAGTTTTTACTACCCCCATAATGTGCCCAGGTATAATTACGTATACCAACTCTCCATCATGAGCTATTTTCTCTAACGCATGAGCAAGCTCATGTTCTGAGTTGAATATAGCAAAAGTGCTATATTTCTTTTCCAATTTTATTGTAGATACATTTAAATGTCGTAGCACATCACCAGGCAGCATACTTTGTTCACCTTGAAATAAAAAAGCTAATGATAAAAACTCCCTCATATCACGATTAACAGAACCTTTATCATTACAGTCCAGAACAGAACTGTATTGTTGTTCGAACCAATCCGGAGTAAATTTGGAAGCAACTTTGTGCTGCAATATCATTGGATAGCCCCATAAAGTTGTAAACCCACCGCAACAGCCAATCTCTACGCTCATTCTACTAAACATATTTGGAAAAATAGCGGACAATGATGAATTTTTTTCTAGCATGGCCTCGACTTTATCCAGAAAATAATGCTGAGCGAAACTACGAAACTTCTCTTTCTTTTGATCAATAATATGACGCACCCAGGGATACATATCTATCCTGGCCCCTTTATCTATTGCATAACATATAAGTGAGTGTCGTTCTTTGGTACATTTCTCAAGCTGACTTTTAAGTTTTTTTGGATCAATCCCTATCTTTCGTTCGTCGTATACACTATCGAACCTATAAGATACTGTTAAATCAAGGAGCTTGTCAGGAGCCATACCGTTTTCGAGCAAAAAAGGTACTAGCCCAAGCCGAATTGCTCCAAAAATGCTGTCTACTTTATTAAGATCTCCTCTATGCTTTAATCCCAATTCTATAAAAGATTGCAACGTCTCTGGCTTCATACTTGAATAGAAATATGTAGGCATCCCCACATCATCGTATGTATAATCCTGTGGCTGAGGTCTAAAAATCAAGCTTAAAAATTTTGAGGCATCCAATGGTCTTGGTTGACTTGTAAGCAATAACTCACAAATATCTCTTGAGGGAATACCTGAGTAAAAATTTTCTATTTCATTGGGGTCAGCACCTTCTTTTAAAAGAAATCCAATTGTATCCTTTTGTTTTTTACTACTTTCTGTGTCGTAATCGGATCTAAATGATATTTCCCAACAAAGTAGATCAGAGAGTGTCAGAGGCTTTTTATTTTTTAGCAGTACTTCACAAATTTCACGAGAAAGTCCGGAAGAGACACGTCTCTTTTCCCTTGGGTCTACACCTTGATCTAAAATCCACTTTACTACCTCTACTTTTCCAGGAACTTCTTTTACATCCATAACCAAACTAAAGAGCTTAGAAAGAGCTATAGGCTTTTTATTTTTTAGTAATAACTCACATAACCGGACAGAGGGGATTGATGTAAGGCTATAGTAGCGCATTGCAATTAGAGCGTTAGGGTCAACACCCTTGTTTAGAACCAGGCCCACTAATTCGCACTTCCTATAATCATACTTTTTATACTCTTCACTTGTTACAGCAATCGTACCATCATTTATATGACGGTCCATACTAGTGTAAGATGTTATAGTTAAGTAAAATAAACTGTCAGCTCGAAGAGGAGATACTGCAGAGCCCAATAATTTTTCTGCAATTTCAACTGTTGGGAGCTCCTTAAAACATGATATTTCGCAAGGCTTATATCCCTGTGCTATCTTTATAGCTAAAGCGTTAGGGTCATTCGCTTCTTTTTCTTCTAACACCCATTCGGCAGAAAACAAAGGGACAATTAAAAATAAGTTCAATATAACAATTAAGCAAAACATTTTTATATTACAATAATGCATTTTTTATCCTCAAATATTTTTTTGATTTTCTTTAATTCTTTTATCAAACCAGTACAGAAGTAAGGCCTATCGCAAAAATCACGGCCGCTACAACGTATAATATAATATGATTTTTTTTAGTAACGGAATCTGGCCTAACTGATCCGGCTATTTTTTTACAACTGTCAAGCTTAAGGTAAGAAGTCATCCTCTTCTTTTCTTCTCTAGTTATATGCTTACCGTAATTTCTCATATTGTCCCCATAGAAACCAGCATTATTATAGCAATAATCAAAGCCGCTGCTATAACGCTGACAATTAAAGGGAGAGAAAAAACAAATCCGAATTTAAAAACCTGAGAGAAAGACAAACTTACTATGTCAAGAACAGAAAATCCGCCATTGACTTCGCCTCTGGATTCCTCATTTTTTTTCAGATTAAGTTTTTCATTTAGTATAATATTTTCCAATCTGGCTCTTTCCACAACTCTTCCCGCTTCCGAGAGCTCTAGCGAAAAATTATCAGAACTCCATTTGGATTCTTCAATTCTCGAAACTTCTTCCAATAATTTTTTAACCGAATCAGCGAAATTTGAACACATTTCTTTCTTCTGTTCACTCGCGGCTATTTCCTTTTCCAGCCCCGCAAAAGTATCTCCAAGCATCTTAGCTACAACATGTTTTGTTTTAAGATAATCCTCTTTTTTGAGATGAAGGGCTTTTCTAAATTCCTTATCTCCCACAGCTGTAGATGAAACTTCTTTAACTTCTTCTTTTATCAATGTTGGAACTGCTGCAACTTCCTGCTTTGGTTCGACTCCATTTTGAACCTCACGCTGCGCTTCTGCACCTTTTGAAGAAATGGGGGTTGTATCAGTTTTTTTCTGCTGAACAGAAATGGGATACCCAGTTTTACCATGCATCCTGTCTTTGATAGTTATAAGCTGTTTCCCTATAAAATTTCTTTCGCTCATTTTTGAACCTCCAGTGTTCTAACGCCCATCACCTATTTTGCCTAAATATATACCGGCATAACAGAAATATAAGATAAGGATTTATAAAAAGACTTGATTTGAAAACAACACATGGCTATTTTAAGGGCTCTTTTGTTAGTATCAGCAGAGAAATGTTTTCTCTGTATATAAAAAACTTATTATTATTTTAAAAATTGAGGATTTTTCGAAGATGAAAAGAACTTATCAGCCATCAGTATTGAAGAGAAAGAGAAAATTTGGATTCCGTGCCAGAATGGCAACAAAAGACGGCAGACTAGTATTGAAAAGACGCCGTGCAAAAGGCAGAAAAGAACTTAGCGCTTAAAGCTTGCTACAGCGATGTTTCGATTGCCTGCAAAGCAGATTTACGGCTACCATTTAAATGAGTGACTGCGTTTCCGCAAAAAGTAATAGGCTAGTCCAGTATGGAGAAGCAAGCTTAAAGCATGAAGAATTTCTCAAACTCAAGTCCGAATTTGATTTTGTAAAACAAAATGGAACGAAATTCGTTTCAAAAAGCTTTATATTGCTTTATATCCTGCCTCCTCCTGATGAAAAAAGAAGAATTGGCATAATTTGTGGAAGAAAATTTGATAAAAGAGCAGTAATACGAAACCGTGTCAGGAGACTCTTTAAGGAGTCTTTTCGGCTGATAAAAAATCAAGTAGCGCTATCTCATATGCTTTTCATTCCCAGAAAAGGAGCAGAACGACGTAAGGCTCAGTATATTCAACACGAAATAATTGAAACTTTTCAAAAAGCACCGTTATGGATAGAAGTACCAAAACCATAAAACAAACAGGAATAATCGCTTATTTAATTATAATGCTGATTCGCCTGTATCAGCTTCTGACGCCATGGCTTAATTGCTGCAGATTTGAACCTTCCTGTTCTGAATACTCAATAAAAGCCATTAAAATGCATGGAATTATATTCGGCATACTTTTGACTCTATGGAGATTGGCAAGATGCCAGCCTTATTGTAAAGCAGGATATGATCCCGTACCCGACAAAATAAATTTTAACATATTTAAGAAAAAAAGTTTGGAACACAACAATGCTTAAAGATCTAGACAGAACATCAATAATAATAATAATCCTTTGTATCGCTTTAATATTTTCATGGAGTTACATATTCGGACCAAAAGGGCTTAATTTGATACCCGCACAACCGACTGAAACATCCCAAAAAACAGTAAAACCTGAAGACCTGCCAGAAAAATCTTCACCCCCGGTTGATACTGTAAATACTGCGAAGAATGCACCATTTTCTCCTGCTGATTTACCTTTAGAAACTGCTGCCAATTCAAAATCCAATTACAAGAATATTATATTGGCGAGCCCGAAGTCGCTGATTGAAGTCGAGGTTAATCCGAATGAAGGAGCTATAGCCTCAGTGTTACTCAGAGATTCTTTTGACGCCAATCAGAAAAATAAAGTGGTGTTAAACAAGAACATCACTCCGGGTGCTCTGTCTTTTACAGGCGGGCAAAATGAGTGGATACTCAAAAAAGCTTACGCGCCTATTACCGCAAAAGACAATAATGAACTCACAGTAAAAAGAAATTTTGAAGATCAGTCCGGCAATAATTTTTTAATAGAACAGACTTGGAAGCTCGAAACAGACTATACGGTTGATTACTCAGTCACAGTCTACAATCTTGAAAAGAAGAATATAAAATTTTCAGAATTTTATGTCTGGGCAGGAGGAATCCCGCCTATAGAGAACCTTTCCGGAGACATAGCCAGAAGCGAAGCTCATAGAGTAGACATGCTCAACACTGAAAGCAATCAAATTTCTTCTTTAAAAGTCGAAGATAAAAAGTTCCAAAACAATCAGGAGATAGTCGTTCCAGTAAGATGGCTTTCAATATCAAATAAATATTTTACCAACATATTAAAACCTTTAAGCAATGACGGAAATTTTTACGGCGGTATTTATACATCAAGAAAAGAACAGTCAGTCATTGTTAATGGCGCAAAAAAAGAATACTATTTAGCGTCTGCCGCCGGGATAATTAAGAATGTGAACCTGAATGCCGAGGCAAATGCTACATGGAGCTTTAAATATTACGCAGGCCCAAAAGATATAAAACTTATTGGAGCATTCGCGCCGTACGCTAAAGATATAATGCACTTGGCTTTTACATCACTAGAATCAATTGCTCAATGGCTTTTGTATTTCCTCATATTTCTTAAGGGAATAGTCGGAAATTACGGGTGGGCTATTATCCTTCTTACCGTAATCGTAAAACTTGTCTTCTGGCCGATTACTCACAAATCAAATGTGTCCATGAAGAAGATGCAGAAAATCCAGCCAATGGTTAAAGAACTGCGTGAGAAATATAAAGATGACAAGCAGATGGTAAACACAAAAATGATGGAGCTTTACAAGAAAGAAGGAGTCAATCCTTTGGGCGGGTGCCTGCCTATTCTTGTTCAGATTCCAGTATTCTTTGCGCTCTATTGGACATTGGATGGAGCTATAGAGCTTCGCCACACTAGCTTCCTGTGGGCAAATGATCTTACTCAACCGGATACAATTGGGCATATATTTGGACTACCAATAAATCCGCTTGCCATTGCGATGTCTCTGACAATGGTGCTGCAGCAAAAACTTACCCCCACCGCTACAGACCCAATGCAGGCAAAAATGATGATGCTCATGCCTGTAATAATGCTTGTTTTCTTGTATAATTTACCATCAGGATTAACTTTATACTGGACAGTGAGTCAGATCATAAGCATTATTCAGTTAATGGTAAACGTATATAGTGATAAAAAGGAAAAAAATAAAACAAATCTCAAAACTGCTTAGGAGAGAAAAGAAACATGACGGAACAATTAAACAAAGAAAGAATGGAGAAATCCGCTAAAACACTGGCAACAATGTTTGACTATTTGGGACTAAAGGCAAACGTGAAAGCCAATGAAGTTGAAGGAAAAATAATGCTTGCCGCAGAATCAGAGGATGCCGGCAGAATTATAGGCAAAAAGGGACAAACGCTTCAAAGTTTGGAACTCCTGGTAAACAGGATAACCACAAAAAATGATGCCGAGTGCCCGTGGATTACAATAAATGTTGACGGTTATTCTTCATATCAGCGAAGAGAGAGACCTTCACGCGGGGAAGGATTCGGAAGAAGAGAAGAAAGATATGAAAGACCGCAGGAAAGACGCGGCCCAAGAAGAGAAGGATTCGGAAGAAGGAATGACGACGACGGATTTGCAAGAAGAAATGAAAGCAATGTCGACGGAGAAGAAGCACTTCAAAAGATGGCTACAGATGCCGCTAAAGAAGTAAAAAGATGGGGCGAATCTGTTCAGCTCAAGCCTATGAATGCTCATGATAGAAGACTTGTGCATGTAGCCTTAAAAGAAGATACCGAAATAAAAACTGAAAGCCTACCTGTTGAAGGTTCAGAAACATTAAAAAGCGTTATAATTTCTATAAATCAACATGAAAATCAGCAATAATAGTAATCAATTAGTTTTGAGTGTTAACGCTTTTAACACCCAAAACTAAATACGAGTCGGGGCGTGGCTCAGTCTGGCTAGAGCGCTGCGTTCGGGACGCAGAGGCCGGAGGTTCAAATCCTCTCGCCCCGACCATTTTCATTTCTGCTTTAGAATCAAAAAATAATAAACAAGCTCAAAACTAAAGCCTTACGAAATATTGTAATATAATTTCATAAAAAGGCGTCTATTCCATTTTTTAAGTTAACTTCTAATAATTGCACCTTTGTCCTGGACATTTCCAGCTTTCATAATGCTGCCTTTCGGATCCGTAAAATTGTACTGCGATTTTTCATCAGGAGTTTCGACGAGAGCCTGAGATTCGTTTCCTCGCGGTTTTTTCCCATTCCCTCTTGTCTTTTCACGTTTATGCTAAGTTGCATTCAACCATGCACTATAAACGGGTAATTCTAACTCATATTAAGTTGCTCTTTGATTGCAACTTAGTATTAGCAATCATTGGCCGTAAAGCAACAAAAGTTGATTCTGTATGGTTCATTCTAATGACGGACGTGCAGGTCGCGCTTATAAAAAAAAACCTTATTTTCTTATTTTATGCTCTTTCCAAAGGTTCTACTTCAGTGGTTTTAATGAGGCACAACTTGAGAGTGAGGCTCGGATTACATGAAGCAACTTCACAAAAAACTTACCGTTTAGCAAAAACATAGAAAAATCTCATAAAAAAACAATTTAAAAATACCAGATTTTTTTGAAAAATAAAAAAATACATATTTTTTCGTATTTTTTTATTTTTTATCATTGACAAAAAACCCATTTTAGTGGAGAATCAGTAAACATGCAAATAACTACCAAGGAGAAAATAAAAGATACGAAAGCATTTGCTTAGCGAATGCGGCAAAATTAGACTCAGATTGAGAAGAACTCAAATTATAAAAATGAGGTAAATATTATTTATGTTTGAGATTGTACGAGCTGGCGTATTCAGTTGTGAAAATGAAAATTGCACATTCGTCGGAATAACTGAATCGTAAAGCCAGCGATAACTTGAAATTGTGCGTAAAAAAATTATAACTACTTAACTAATAAGTAAATTTTATTCTAGATAAAGCTCAAAGTTTTTACTGCTTTATTGTAGATATTACTTATTTTTAACTAAAATTAAGAAGGATTTTGCGAGAATGTTTAAATTAAAACAGATATTAATAGCCGTTTTGCTTCTTTGTTTGTGGCAAAATGCAAGGTCAGGAAATGTTACTTTGGTAAATGTGTTGAAAGACAACGGTGAAGTCAAGTATAAAATTGTAGATGCTTACGGCAAAGAGCTTGTATGCCCCCCTATTCCACACGAACATGCAATCACTATTCGGCTTCCTGAAGGATTTACAATTATAGGAACTTCTTCAAAGGCAACGATACGGTGGGGTGGACGTCATTATACTGAGTTTTCTGAGGTCAAAAAAAACAGTAAAGAAGATTTCATTGTAGCAATCTATGAGCTGAATGCTTACAGGAGTAGCGACTACAAAGCTATACTCAAAAAAGATCCTCTACCAACAGAAGTAGAGACCATTCTTAAATCTGAACCTGTAGTAGTAGACGTTAAAGGAACGGATGGTAAATTTGACCCTGTGGTAGAAGACGCTAAAGGAACTGTTGATAAAGTTGAACCTGTAGTAGTAGACGCCAAAGAAACTGTTGATAAAACTGTACCTGTAGTAGTAGACGTCAAAGGAACTGTTGATAAAACTGTACCTGTAGAAGACGCTAAAGGAACTGTTGATAAACTTGAACCTGTAGTAGTAGACGCCAAAGAAACTGTTGATAAAACTGTACCTGTAGTAGTAGACGTCAAAGGAACTGTTGATAAAGTTGAACCTGTAAAGCTATCATTTCCTTCAGTAGGCTCGACTTCTTCTGTGATTAAAGGAGAACCAAGAGCTTTTTATCAAGGACAGAAAAGTGTATTTCATGCGTATAGTGAATTTTCTGAAAGGGCGCTAGATCGCTCCTGCATTTCTCAAGATGTTTGCGTACGCATGCCAGTGTACATAGCCTCATTTAGGGAAAAAGCCTCATTCGGATTTAAGCATTCCCGCGTGTCTCTTGACAAGTACATTCCAGGAGCAGAACCTGTTCCTATGATATGTAGCGTAGAGTTTTCCCCATCATCAAGTCTAGACAAACTACCTAAAGGCATACAGGCTGCAATAGCTGCAAAATATCCCAAGATAGACATGTCAAGTGGTTTATATAAAGGCTTGCTGCCTTTTGTTAAAGATGAGGATATTTTTGTTACTGCTTCTGCATTTGGCCCAATTCCGCCATCTACTAGTACCCTAGTTCCTAGTTTTAACGTTAATCCGTTTGGATTCACTGCATGGGCAAATCAAGACAAGTCAACATCTACCGACAATGTTTACATTGGCCTTTTTCAAAACAAAGGAGTGGATTCCTGGTCTACGAATCCACTGGCAAAAGATAGCCTTGGAGATCAAAGCTTTCCATCTAATGGAGCTTTTTCAAAGGATCTTATGGGGTGCCAACTTACTAATCCCGATGGTGGATTTGCTTCATGCTACGTTGTAGCTATTACGAAAGATCTTAGGCAAGTCCTGGTCTCTCATATTTTAATTGCAGTTTCACCATTAAAGTTCAAGGAAATTGAAACTATATTTTCCGTCAAGCAGAGTTATAAAGAATTATTAGGAGCATTCGAACTGCATACGAGAACATATAGTGGTACAGATAAACAATCATTAGAGGATTATCTTTATTCATCAGAAAGGCTGAGTGAAAATGCGGGAATTTTCCTTCCTTTTGAAAACTGTCATACAACTTATAAATGGGCCCCTGCCATCAAGCGTGAGATAACCACAACACCACCGAGTTTATCTGCAATAGGAAAAACTACTGGCGTTTTATTCCGTCTCCCCATTATTCATCTTAAGAAAGGAGATACTCTTTCCATGAGAGGGACTCTTAGAAGTGGTAAAATAGAGTTTGGACTAACACCTCCGGATGAACGTGCCTGGATGGCGATACAGACCATAGGAGTTGGTGAGTTTGACACAACAATTACTGCTCCTTTCGAAGGTGATTTTCTTCCTCTGTGTTTAAATGATAAAACTCTTAACATTGATGTCACCATTACCGATATATCTCTCCCTTAATTACTCGAATTTTGGCATGAGAAAATTATGCAATGAATGATCGAGTAGTCGGCGGGTTGCCCCGCCGACATCTTAACCCCGCCGTACATGCATTATCGCATACGGCGGTTTCATTTTTACCTTTAAAAAGAACGCTAGGATTCTCTATCAAACTGATTGCGATTGAAATCGCTTTCAAATCGCTCTATCGCACAGCCGGCAAACCCTCCCCAGTCAAGACACACCTCATTAATAAAAAAGGCCTTACACAATTTTACACAAAATTACCAAAAGAGCTAACCACAGAGATACTCTGAATAAGATTTTTTTCCTGCAATTTCCGCCTCCTCTTCAGTAAAATGCTTTCTGATATTGAAAATTTAACAGACTCGATTATTCTGAAGCGCTAGCCTTGATATGGGGCATTATAGAGTATTAAAGACCAGTGGGGCACATATAGTCCAAATAGACTAAAAAACACCTCCCACTTAGCTCAAGCTAAAATTTTTATACCATGAAAACGTAAGTATTTGGCAAAGTACGCCATAAATCAAGCGGACAGCTCGGCGATCTGTCCCTACCCATCTAATATTGTATTTTTCAAAGGTAGGGCGATCTTCTTTAGCCGTGCGTTTTAGCAAAGCGCTGTAAATCGCCGCAATGCTATATGCACTTTACTGAATACTTGCATGAAAACTTCCAAAATCCAGATCGTCTGGCGATTTCCTTGCTTATTCTTTCGCAAAACTAACCATAAATTACTTTCCTTATTTTTTTATGAACTTTTCGTGGCAATTCGTGCCATTCGTGGACACACTCTTTTTTCATCCCCGGAGTACACGAAAAAGCACGAATTATAAAACAAGATGTTTGTATTGAACTCTTTTTCTAAAGCCTCTTGATAAACAGCTTCGAGAAAACCTGAGCCTAACACTCTGTGCGTTTCCATACACGATCCAATTATCTCATAACTTTCTTCACTGAATAAAATTGAGCTCAACTTCATGCTCCTTTTGTGGCAATTCGTGCCATTCGTGGACACACTCTTTTTTTCATCCACGGAGTACACGACGAAAGTTGGGTAAAGAAAAAGTGTGATTCTCCTTGATAAAAAGTATTACTTATAGTATAGTTAACAGTATTCTAAATAGTACTTTAACATGAGGATGTAATTTATGATTATTACTGCAAATGAGTTAAAAATTAAAGGCATATCGGTAATAGAAAAGGTTCTTAAGACTGAATCAGAAGCGCTTATTTCTGTAAGGGGTAAGAGAAAATATATTATTATGCCTTTAAAAAGATATGATAAAATGAGGGAATCCGAACTGCTTGAATCTTTAAGACAGGCAAAGGAAGATTATAATAGCGGAAATTGCACTGCTGTGACAGCAGATGAACACATGAAAGAGTTAGGATATGGCAAAGCTGATTATAAGTAAGCAATACAGCAAAACAGCTGGCAAGTTTTTAAAGAAAAATCCACATATTATTAAACAATATTACAAAACTATAAGCTTACTTGAACTAAATCCATATCATCCATCTTTGAGGCTGCACAAACTTCAGGGAACCCTTTCTGATTACTACAGCGTGTCAATTAATATGCAGTACAAAATCTTGCTTTATTTTATAATCATAGAAGACAAGGTTATGCCTATTAGTATCGGAACACACGATGAGGTTTATTGAAATTAAGCAACCCTCTTTCGTGGCAATTCGTGCCATTCGTGGACACACTCTTTTTTTTCATCCACGGATTACACGAAAAAACACGAATTTAAGATTTTTCTGACAAAATAGTGCAGTTCAATTAGCAAAGCAGTGAGAGGTTATTATTTTAGTGCTGGTTTTAGTAGTTCGTGGGTCATAGTTCGCAGTTCATGGAAAAATTTAGACGTTTTATACTATGAAAACTTCCAAGATCCGGAGCGTTTGGAATATAAAGTGAAACGAGATGTTGTGAATATTTTTATAAAAAAACACCTTCCATTTATCCTTCTTATAGGGTTGTGGGTAGGGTATCTTTTAATCTATATAACACTCAAGCAGCATAAAGAAACTGCAATCTATGCCGGATTTTTAGCATTTGTTATTGAACCTGGGCTTGCCCTTGTAAATACCTCATTAGCATTCATCTTATGGAAACGGACAACAGGACAGGCAAAAATCATCTTTGCTCTATTCTGCCTCTCATTTCTAATGTTAACTATTGCAGACATTAACTATAATATAGCTGTTACCATTTTGGGCATTACAAATTACTCGGAGATTGCTGCTTCCCAATTTAGAATTCCATTTACGGGATTTCTTATTATTCAAATTTTTGCTTGGATCATTATTTTATTAAAATCAAAGACAGTTCAAAATAAGCGGACTTTTTTTATTTCATATCTACCAATTACTCTGATAATGTTAATCGTTTTTGCAATTTCCATTCTGACCGGCTTTGCATGGAAGATTCAGATTCCCTCTCTTGTTGAGCTATACGTTCTATTGAACGTTATATTCCAAATTACAGGCTTTATTTTTGCCCTATTATGTTTGGCAATTGCTGCTAATAAGCAAATTCGTTTCATAGCTGCTGGATATTTAATCATTATTGCTGTTAGTTTTACTAATGAGGCAAGTTATTTGACACAAAATCTATTACCATTTGTATGGGGAGAACCTATATGGACATTAGGAGCGCTTCTAATAGCTTTTGGATTTAATGATATGGTTAGAAATTTTTCAAATCTAAAAACAAACAAATGGCTGAATGGTCTGAACAGTGTACAGTCGCAATGTACTTTTTGGAGTTTTGTAACTTGTATGTCGTCACTAGTTATTTTTTCAGGAATTAGCTATTTTCTTATCGGACATAATTTATTAAAGATATTCCCCCTGCAATATTTGCCATCAGTATTGATTGTGTTTTCAGTATTTGTTGTTCTAATCAGTTCGGTGCTCGCGAGGGTTTTATCCGCGCCGTTTGAAAGAGTTGAAGCCGTAATAGATTCATACATGAATGAAAAGGAAATTGATGCGGTTCGGGAAAAACAGAACAGCAATATTCACGAATTTGAACGTTTGGAGATTTTTCTAACGAAATCGTTTGAAGTTTTAAAAGAAAAAAACAAGGCGCAGCGGGAACTGTTTAATTGTGCTACTCAGGTTGCGCATGATATTCGCTCTCCTCTGGTAGCGCTTAGTATGGTATCGAAACATTTACCTGAACTATCTGAACAGAAGAGAGTGATAATCAGAAACGCCACCCATCGCATAAACGATATTGCGAATAATCTTTTAGAGACGCACAGGCAGAAAGGCAGTGAAAAAAGCACTGAAGCTGGCACAAAAGGGGATTTAAAACCGGAACTTATTTCAAGTCTTTTAGATTCATTAATATCAGAAAAACGGATTCAGCTAGCCGCAAAATCCATTGATCTTATTTTGGAGATTGATAACTATGCATATGGCAGCTTTGTGAACCTTGAATCAAAGGAATTTAAAAGGGTGATTTCCAATCTGATTAATAATGCGTCTGAAGCTATTGAGACAAGCGGGATTATCCGGCTTATCCTTGAAAAAGAAACTACGGCCAACCCTCTGTCTTGTGAGGAAGAGCACTATCAAAAGCAATGTAGCACAGTCGTCCCGACTGTATTTACTCAGGCGAAACGCCTGAGCCACATTAACAATGCCCCATCAACTATCAACCACCAAATATCAACTAAAATGCTCACGATAAAAATTATCGATAACGGGAAAGGAATCCCGCCGGACATTCTTCCCAAAATAAGGCAAGGCGGGATGAGTGTTGGCAAGAAAGAAGGGTGCGGCTTGGGAATTTCCGGAGCTATTCAAAACATCAAGAGTTGGGGCGGAAACTATGATATTCAATCAAAAGAAGGACAAGGAACAACGTTTATAATTAAATTGCCAATAATAGAAGCTCCCGGCTGGTTCCAAAACAGGTTGGATATTGTTCACGGGATGAATATCATAGTTTTAGATGATGACCAATCAATCCATGATGTATGGGAAACCCGTTTTCAGGAATATATAAAAAATGCTCAAATCGTGTTGGAACATTTTTATACACCTTCAAGCTTTATTGAGTATTGTCAAAAATTATCGCCGTTAAAAACTCTGTTCTTAATAGATTATGAATTGCTTGGGTTTGAAGAAACCGGGCTGGACTTGATAGAAAAACTTAAACTGAAAGATCAAGCGATCCTCGTAACCAGCCGTTATGAAGAGCCCTCCGTTATAGCTAAAATAATAAAACTCGGAATCAAGACTATTCCCAAAAATTTCGCGCCATATATACCTATTGTGTATAAACCTTGAGTACCAAAATATTGGATGGAGTTTGTATTTCAGAGAGAGTGGATAAATGATGATTATTTCCCAATCCATTGAAATTTTGAATTTACAGAAAAGATTTTACACTTCCTTAAATATTTCTAGATTATAAAAAATGCTCTTTATCATTACGTCTGAAACCTTCCAGAACTTGAATTTTAACACAAGTTTTAGTAATGTTACTTCCTGAACAAAAAACAACCAAGCTTAAACAGACTCAACATTGCCCACAAATTTAGCGATAGAGGCAAAAAGCTAAAAAGGACATATTAAGTTATGAATACAAACGTTGTATGGCTTGGTGTCAATTTAAAAAATCCAATTATAGTTGCTCCATTAACTTTAGTTTCTCATAAACGCATAGAAGAACATGCAAGGCATTATGAAAAAATTGCAAAAACTGGCGTAGGTGCAATAATAGTAGAGTCTTGTATTCCTATTGAATATGGAGATGCAAGTATCTCCTTCACTCAAAATGACTTATTACCCATAGAAAGTGGATTGGGGAAAAATCAATTTATGAGCTTTACCATTTTAGGGCCTTCATACCCTAATGTATGTTCTATCAAGTACGCCATGGTACTCATTAAAGAAATTTGCAGTCGCATTACCGACACCCCGATAATAGGCAGCATAGTAGTAAATTTTGGAGAAGAAAATGACGTAATAAATGCAGCCAAAAATATGGTCAAATTAGGAATTAAAGGATTAGAGCTTAACTGTTCATGTCCCAATATACTTACCATGCAAAACGGCAAAAAAAGCAACAATATTGTTTATCGCCAAAGTCCATCTTTAAATATCGTAAAATCAATAAAAGAACACACTGGATTAGGAATATCATTAAAATTAGCTCCCGGATATATGTTGTCCTCATTAGATAATAACATATTTAAATATATCGATGGAATTACTTGCTCAAATGCATACGTGGGATTAATGCCTCCGTCTATAGACCCTCCATTTGGAAGTCAATTTGGCAGATGCCATGATTGGGCCTATTCTGGCATATATGGACCATTTGAACGATTATTGACTTATGCAAGCTTGGCAAAAATAAAAAAAGATCCGTGTTGTCAAAATATTAATCTGTCTGTTGTAGGCGGAATAGTAGAGGAAAAACATATAGTCGAGTCTTTATTATTAGGAGCAGATACGATTCAGATAAGCTCTGCCGTATTTTGGAAGGGATTTAGATTCGTCAAGAGAGCTGTCAGTTTTTTAGAACAGTTTATGAGAAAAAATTATTTTAATTCCATTAGTGATTTTAAAGGTAAGTCTTTGAATTATATTCTTTCAAGCGTTGCAGATATAAAAAATTATAGTCATGAGTATGAGGTGAAACCGGAAAATCATTTATCTGAAATGACTGTTACAGACAAATGCACTGGATGTCATAACTGCCTTGACATGTGTTGTTTGGCATTACACGAGGATAGAAATGGCAAAATAGTAGTAAATAAAGATTTATGTAGCGGTTGTGGCTGGTGTCAAGTCATCTGTCCTGTTGGAGCGTTTATTAGATATAATAAAGAATAATTAATTTTAAGTAAATTTTACATGAATGCGGTTAAGAAATTTCCTAATTATCCAGAAGATGAAATAGATATTAAAAAAATAGAAAGAATTAATGATTATTTGAGAGGATGGGAAAACTATTATAAACCTGTCCAAATTGATTTCAAAAAAGATGCTTTTAGATGGGTATTCGCTACTTTTGTAGCAATCGGATTCACTCTATTTAAAGAACACGATCAACTACAACTGCCGTCTTACGTGCTTGTTTTTATTATAAGCATTTGTGGATTTTTTGCAGGCGTGTTACCCTATAGCATTTATGATTCAATGATTTACCAAAGGTTTATTGATGCAATATTTTATGAGGGACTGAAATTAGAGAAAGCTTTCCCATGGTTACCTCAATGCCGTCATAACGCGTTAAAGAATTCAAAATTGCTGCGTCGGAATTCTATTTTATTCTATTTTATTAATGGCACTTTTTTATTATTTACATCTGGATATTTTTTTAGCGTTTGGGCACTCAATTTTTCAAAAATTGGTGGAATTGCAATATTTTTTTTCATTATTTTACTAATATTTTTGATTTATTTATTTCTTAATAAAATACATTTTCATTCACATAAAATATTTCTCAGATTTTCTCTAGAAAATATCGATGCTCCAAGTTCCATTCCAGAAAATGTATGGGAATTGGCACAGGGAGAATATGAAAAATTAACACGATCAACAATCGAGCTTGAGAATATGAAAATACGCACGAAAGAGACTACTTCTGTATATTTTTTATATGTTTTCTTGGGGATTGGATTTATTTTTTCAACAGATACTCATTTTATTACAATCCAAGGAAGGTTACTGATAACTGCATTAATAAGCTTTTTGGGAATTGTTGGGAACAGCTTAATTTTTATGATTTATATGGGATTACATAGAGATTTACTTTCAGTTGTCTATGAAGGATTATCATTAGAAAAAAAATATACCACATTACCTCCAGTTATGTTGAACATGCTAGCAAGCCAAAAGGGGCACGGCATAGAACACTTGCATGTATTAGAGTTTCTATTTAGAAATGTGGTTCTATTTGCTGTTACTGCATTAAGTTTAGATTACGCGTTAACACATAATGTGTTTATAACTGGTTTTATATATTTAGTTTTCGCAACTGGGTCTTCTTTATGGATAGTTCGATATTCAAAAAATTGTGCTTCTTTTTTGCAAACTTTTTCAGATGACTTCTGATGATTTTTATAAGTAGCGCTGAGACACTCTCAGTAAGAATGATATAATCAATACTCGCAATAGAGAAAGCCTATTTCAATTGATTAGTTTTTTTTGCTACTATAACGTAATAGTCTAAATAACCTTTTATAAATGCTTCATACCATTTTCTTGTGTATGAATTGGAACAATCTGGCAACAAAACTTGAGAACTCCAAACATCATATCCCTCAAAAACTTTATCCCCTATAGACTGAATTTGAATATCTCTGAATCCGTTTTGAGAAAAAGCTTTTTCAACTTCTTCGATAGGAAAAGCATTATCTTTGCCTTCCGCGACCCATAATATCATTTCACGCACAGCTTTAGCACCTTGTTGAGAAGTTGAAAAATATGTTGTAAAAACAATAGTCCCTCCCGGCTTTAGTATCCTATAAGCTTCTTTTGAAAAATCATGCATAGAAGAAAAATGTTGAGCCACTTCAACAGAATAAATCTTATCTACGCTCTCGTCTGGCAAGGTTGTGCGTTCTGATTGGGCTATTATAAAAGACAAATTGGGATAATTTTCAAAGCTCAATCGATGAATTTTATAAGATCTTTCAATTTGCTCAGATGTTATATCGATACCAATTACTCTTTTAGGATTATATTCCTTCATAATTTTTGCGCATCCACATCCACGGCCACAACCAATTTCTACAATAACTTCATCTTTTGATATGTCGAGAATATCTATAACTTGAGTATATAGCGCTTCACTACTTCGTATTCGTTCATCAACCGTTATTTTCCCTTCCTTTGGAAGAATATTTTCCCAATAACCAAAATTAAGATATCCACCTTTAAAAAGTTCTGACCAAAGACGTTCATCTCTATATGCCTTAATAATTGGCTCATAACTTGCGTATACAAAATTTGTTGTGCATATGGAAAAAGCTGTTAAGAGTAAAACAATGGTTTTTCGAAAAGACATAATAGATTCTCACTTTTAAATTTCTTTTTTTTCTTATTACGAAAATAGCTCACTTAATGAACTTATAGATATACCTAATTCCACGGTTTTTTAGTTACTTGTTGACCTTGATACCGCCCGTATTTTAACGATTCTTAGGCATATATATAAAGCCCCCAAAATAACAATACAAAAAATATCGTGAAGATTTCTTAGAAAACTTTAGCTTTAAGAAATATCAAGCAATAACACAAAAATATTTTATTTGATATTTGTCAATTCGTGGTTAGATCTAAAATTTGAGTATGCCTCGCCAATATGATTTTAAAATGCATCGAAACTGCGGTTTTTAATTTTACCGTTTATTTTTACTAGTCATTATGGAATATTCTTAGAGAGGAATTTTTTATTTTTGATATCATATTTACGACTTCACGGCCTATCATGTCAAGTTTTGCTAAGTTCTCAATGCGTTTTTTAGCACGTAGAGATTCTCTTGGAGAAAGTATAGTTTCGAATAAGTGACAGGCTTGGATCAAACCTATAAGAGCAGCTTCGCGTGGGGCTGGAATTTCTTTCTCATTAAGAACAAGTTCTCTGATTCTGGTTTCAAGGGTGCTGACTTCCTCATTATTTATAATATGATTACGTTTTATGTAAAACTTCCAAAATATTTTTTTATCAACTATTTTTAAAATTCTTTTGTTAACTAACTCAGAGAGAACTAATTTTTGCACTTTATTGGCGTGATGAAGCAATGCTTTTAACCAGTAAGAAGTAGGCTTTTTGGTTCCTTCTTCGGCAATGACGTTCAGAATAGAATCTAGAATTTTGTTTCCTGTAGGGATTTTGTCTATTACGATAATGTTCTCGATATCAGCATCTATTTTTCCAACGAATGAAAGTTCACAAAGGATTGCGCCAACCAAGGCATAACTAAGTGATATTTCATCAGAATAATTGTATACTTTTCCCGTTGTATTATCTAATGCTAAAAGATAAATTTCTTCCGCAAAACTAAGCATAAATTACTATCCTTATTTTTTTATCAACCTTTCGTGGCAATTCGTGTCATTCGCGGACACGCTCTTTTTCATCCACTGATTACCCGAAAAAACACGAATTATAAAACAAGACGTTTATATTGTAATTTCGTCGAGCCGAAATTAATAAGCACTCCGAGCTTGTATCCGGATGCCTTAATAGTTTATTACCTGTGATTCATGTTCAGTGCCAATATTGGACAACGCTTTTAATTCCAGAATTATTTTGCCGTAACAAATAAAGTCAGCTATATATTCTTTTTCAAGTAGAAAGTCCTTATATTTTATTCTTAACGGAAACTCACGATCGTAAGGTACGCATCTAAGAATAAACTCTTTTTCTAAAGCCTCTTGATAAACAGCTTCGAGAAAACCTGAGCCTAAAACTCTGTGCGTTTCCATACACGATCCAATTATCTCATAACTTTCTTCACTGAATAAAATTGAGCCCAATTTCATTCTCCTTTCGTGGCAATTCGTGTCATTCGTGGACCACTCTCTTTTTTCATCCACAGATTACACGAAAAAACACGAATTATAAAACAAGACGTTTTTAATGAACTCTTTTTCTAAGGCCCTTTGATAAACAGCTTCGAGAAAACCTGAGCCTAAAACTCTGTGCGTTTCCTTACACGCTCCAATTATCTCATAACTCTCTTCACTGAATAAAATTGAGCTCAATCTCATTCTCCTTTCGTGGCAATTCGTGTCATTCGTGGACACGCTCTTTTTTTCATCCACGGATTACACGAAAAAACACGAATTATAAAACAAGACGTTTGTATTGAACTCTTTTTCTAAAGCCTCTTGATAAACAGCTTCAAGGAAACCTGAGCCTAAAACTCTGTGCGTTTCCATACACACTCCAATTATCTCATAACTTTCTTCACTGAATAAAATTGAGCTCAATTTCATTCTCCTTTCGTGGCAATTCGTGTCATTCGTGGACCACTCTCTTTTTTCATCCACGGATTACACGAAAAAGCACGAATTAAAATAAATTTACCACAGAGAGAAATTAGTTCTTCGTGCCTCTGTGTGGGTATATTTTTTGCTAATGTCATATTATAACAAACTCAAAGTTATTCAATTAATTTATTACAATGGGGGCATATATGAGAAGTTTTTTTCTTCTTTTTCTCTATTTCTTCTACTAAGCCTGCACCGATAATAGCTGTAGGCAAAGCAAACATTCCTATTCCAATAACAGCATTACACGCCGCTATAAACTTACCTAACATTGTTGCCGGCCAAATATCGCCATACCCAACAGTCATTGATGTTATTAAAATCATAGTGGCAGGAATACTTGAAAATTTTTCAGGTTGAGCCGAATTTTCAGCATAATACATCAAAGAAGAAATCATGATTAAGATAAAGAACATAATAAAGGCAGATAAAATTAGCTCTTCCTTTTTGTTTATGAAAACGTTTTTTATTATCTTTAATGAAGAGCAATACCTTCCAACTTTAGCTAATCTGAATATTCTGAATAATCTAAGCTCTATTAAGTTTGTTCCTCCTAATGAAATATAAAATGGAAATATTGCAACAAGATCTATCAATGCCATTGGAGTAAAAAAGAACTTAACTCTTCCTAGAAAAGAGTTGGGATATTTAGGATCAGCAGTACATGCCCACATTCTCATAGAATATTCAACTGTAAAAATAATCACAGATGTCAGTTCAAAATACCGCAAAAATGCGCTATACCTCATCTCAAATCTTTGTATTGTTCCCAAAATATTTAATACTACATTAGCAATAATTAAAGCTATAATAAATATATTAAAAAGCCTGCTTGGATGTTTTGTTTCTTTACCGTGTTCCAGCACTTCCCATATTCTTGATCTAGTAATTTTTATGCCTATCATTATATTCCAGCTCAAAATTCAATTCTTGGCGCCAAGGATTATTGTAGCTATATCCATTTAATACCCTCTGTATTTTATATCCTACTTTTAAAAAAAATGAAGGTAATTATTAAAAAAACAAGGCTTTTTCCCACATGCGGAATATAATAGAATTTATTGTAAAACTCAAAGTGTCGCCGCTCCCTGCATAAGGGCTTGATTTTATGTAATAACGCATTCCACGGGCTCACGCCCATGGCTAGAACATAAATAGAATAGACATATTAGCCATGGGCGTAAGCTCGTGGAACAGAAAAAAGAAAGAAAAGAGTTTTGCAATTATATTATTGGCATTCTTTATATCATAAGGGATTAAGCACGTGGACATAATAGAAAAAGGAAAATTTTTGATTAACTTGCTTTCTTCACTGGATTCAGTAGCAATAGCATTTTCCGGAGGAGTGGATAGTTCACTGTTGGCCGTATTTGCTAACAAATACGTAAAGGGGAAAGTATTACTGGTAAATGCGTGCACGCCATTCTGCACGGGAAAAGAAACTTTGTTTATAAATAAATGGACAAAAGAAAACGAGTACGATCTGGAAGTTGTAAAGATAGACATCCTAAAATTTCCGGAGGTTCAAAAGAACCCACCGGACAGGTGCTACCATTGCAAAAAGATTTTAATGAAAGAGTTACAAGCAGTAGCCGAACACAATGGGATAAAAACAATTGCTGACGGCTCAAATATGGATGATTTGTCGGAATATCGTCCAGGAAGTAAAGCTGCGGAGGAACTTGGAATAATTCATCCTTTGATAGAAGCACAAATAACAAAAGAAGAAATTAGAGAACTTGCAAAGAAATACAATCTGACAAACTGGAACACACCCGCGCAAGCATGTCTGGCCACTAGAATACCCGTCAACACGCCAATCCTCAATGAAGATCTCAGGAAAATAGAGAAAGCTGAAGATTGTCTTCATCGCCTTGGATTCCTAGCATGCAGAGTTAGAAAGCTGGGAGATATTGCAAAAATAGAGCTCCCTCAAAGTCGAATTGGTGATTCCCTGCTCTACAGAGAAACAATTGTAGACGAATTAAAAGAACTTGGGTTTCAACAAATCCTCCTCGACCTTGAAGGATATAAGATGGTTCGTAGTTCGTAGTTCGTGGTTCGTAGTTCGTGGTGAGGGGATCCAAACATTCTAAGATTTTTGATGGCTTTTGATACTGTTGATGATATAGGGAAAGAACTTAAGCGTCTTCGAAATTTTATCTATATCAAAACTATCTGCAGAGGTGCGCAAATCACTAGCATATGCGCTCAGAGTCTTGCAGGACATGCTCTTGCCGAGATTGAAGAGATCAGTAGCAAACTTATAAATCTCGTTCATCACCTGTTTTCTGGATAAATCGTTAAGGACCGGAAGAAATTTATTTTCGAGGATCTTTATGAGGTTTGGGTCTATTTTCTGTTTTTCCTCAATGATTTCATATTTAGACTGAGTTTCTTTCATTGAAGATTCATCTCCGGAACTAATTTGATATGAAGAGCCAGCGGTACCATCCTCAGTATAAATCAAATGTTCTTCAGACATTTTTACATTAGGAATATACACTGTAAAGATACTTCCCTCGCCAACTTTGCTCTTGACACTGATCTTACCCCCCATCATTTCAGCTAAGTGTTTTGATAGGGACAACAGCCCAATGCCGCCGTACTTTGCAGTTTCAGTCATCAAATGCTTGTTGAATGATTCAAATATATACCCGAACTGATCCTTTGGTATCCCGACACCTGTATCTTCGACTGAAAATATCAGATCTACCATATCATCTTTTCCGGCTTCCTTATCTAAAGTAAGAGTTATGCCTCCCTTGCCAGTGAATTTCACTGCATTGCCTATGATATTAAAGAGAATTTGGCGAATCCTGGCTTTGTCAGCCATAATGAATAGAGGAACACCCTTTTTTATCTCAACAGCAAATAAAAGTCCTTTCTTCTTAACATGATCCTTGAATAATCCTCCGATTTCATTCAGGAGAATTTGAGTACTAACCAGTTCACATCGTGGGACTACTTTACCTGCCTCGATTTTCGAGAGGTCGAGAATGTCATTTAAAATACTCATCAGAGCTTTAGAGCTTGTTTGAATCGACTTGACCTGGAACGCTGTTTTTCATCTTTCAATGAAGCATAGAGTAGATCAGAAAATCCTATAATGGCGTTCATCGGCGTACGTACCTCATGCGACATGTTGTAAATAAATGCGCTTTTGGCACGGTTTGCGACTTGGGCCTGATCTCTTGCATTTATCAGATCTGTAGTACGTTCATTCACCAGCTCTTCAAGATGGTCGCGGTATTTCTGTAGTTCTTCCTCATTTTTTTTACGCTCGGTAATGTCGTGACAATATTCTATTATCTGCACAACGTCTCCGCTGGCATTAAAAACTGGAGAAGCATATATTTCAACATTTCTTTCACGTCCTTCATTATCAAAATGAATATGCTCTACCGTAACAGGATTTTTTTTATTTTTAACTTCTTCAAGAAGACATACATGACCGCCAGAACACGGAATATCGGAATGATGGGTAAGCTTATGACATTTGATACCTATTTCATGATCATTAATTTCTGATGCTTTACTTGCCATTGTAATCGTATAGGCAGAGGCATCTATAACATAAAATGGGCTGCTATATAGAATCTATGATTACCTTGAGGAAATTTGCTTGATAACGGATTTTGTTCTCGGCCTCCATCCTTTCGGAAGTGTCAGTGAAAAAAACTAACATGCATTCGGCGTCGTTAAAGTTAATTCTAATGGATCTAATGTCAGCGTAAAACAGGGTGCCGTCTTTGCGCAAACACGGGATAGTCGCAGCCAATGGCCTGGATCCTTGAGACAGGTCTTCGAAGGCAGTCACTATCTCGCTCAAAGCTTCATTCGGATGAAGATTCGCAACTTCCTGTTGAAGGAACTCTTCCTGAGTATAACCAAACATCGCGCATATAGCAGGGTTTGCAAAAGCGAATTGCTTATTTTGCAAGATTACCACGAGAATCCCATCCGGGGGCCTCCATGAAAAGTGACTTATCCTGCATATTTCATGAACAGCCAGAAATTGTGGAAAAAGTCAGAACCCTATGTTTTTTTGTCGTATTATGCAAAAATGAGCACCGAAATATGCGGTTTTTCATTATGCAGGC